>NZXB01000090.1 GCA_002701765.1 Porticoccaceae bacterium | reverse complement strand
CTTGCTCGTAAGCACACCCTTCCTAACTCAGGGTCTGAAGGGCAAGGCATATAATACGTTTTATAATTGACTTGACCAGCAAAAAAAATCATCACTAATGCAAAAGTGCTTATGTATCCCTTGTATTGCGATAAGACAATTAGAAACGGAAAAACTGTTATTAAGTTTGCAAAAGAAGCGCCAGCACCAATAACAACAAATAGAGTCGGAAGTCCACAACATATTAAAGTTGATGACGACGCAAATAAGGATAAAAAACTCGCTGATTTATCTTGCATAGTCCTCAGAGGTTTATGATTGTCATGTCGATTGCATTTAGACCATTTATCAGAATCTTTTCTTTAATGTCATCAAATTTAATTTCTTGACCCTTATTGTAAGCAATCAAAACTTTGCCTGAGCTAAGGTCAACATCAATCTTTTTAACATTGGGATCTTTTGTAAAAGTCTTTTCAATACCTCTGGCACAAAAATCACACACCATGCCTTTCACATTTACGACTGCAATTTGAGAATCTGTTACACCGATAACAAATTTATTAAACCTTATCGGATCAACTTTTAGTTTTTTTCCATCCACTAGTTGTTCATGAAGATGATCTTCGTTGAAATAAGTCATATGATCATGTGGATTTTCTGCCCAAGTTATTGATGTAAAAATGATCAATAATAATATTTTTCTCATAATTTTTTCTAAAACCGATACATCAAATGAAAATCCAAATTAGTTCTCTGGTGATAACCAATTTCCATTAGAGTGTTGCCTTTAAAAAACTTTAATACAGGATAGGTTGACCATTTGTTGTCAAGAGAGTTTTTTTTGGACTTCAGCATTAGCCATGTGTGTAAATCACCGTAATCTCCAAGATAGGGTGCTACCCCTATTTGGTAGCTTTGTTCTAAATAGTCTTGAATCTTTTTTTCAGTTTTTTTTAATCCAAAACCCACAAATAACCTTCTTGTCTCCCAATCTCCATGCATACCATAAAAATAATTATTGAATCCCTTTGAACTTAAGCCTGATTGAAAATACAAATTTCTTTGTGAAAATTTAGTATTTTCTCTATTAATGAGATATGTAAATCTTGCATATGAATAATCTTCGTTAAAATATTTATCTCTAATGTCTTCTATTCCAATAGAGTATTTATATGATGGTGAATAGTGATAATAGATGGAATTTTTCATATTATCTGAAAATGCCATTATGGTTGAACCACCTGAATAAGATATTGGTCTTGCATCAATTCCAAACGATAAAAAGGCAAAAATAAAAGTTATTCGTATACCCATAGGGGGTATATTAGCATTAGAAATATACTAGACGGTATTAATTTTTAATAAGACAAGATTGCTTCTTAAAGATGGACGATTTAAATCGTCTACAAAGTATAAAATCAAAAAAATACTTCTATCGATACCAGCAATACCACGCATTTATCATGCGTCAGAACCGAACAAAGAACGCTGAGGTTCTTAGGTGGTTAATGAAATACTACTCACGATACAGCAACCGGTGTTGAGTGAAGATTCGGCACTAAGGAAACTCTATTGGGCGAGTGAAGGAAGGTATTGTTATACATAATGTGTAAAATATTTTATTTAAACAATGTTTTAAAACCTGTGATTGTTGAGTGGGAGTAATTCTGATTTTGAGAAATGTTGCTTGATAGCAAGTACTATTGTTCCTTGAAATAATTAAAACTAAGATCTTTTCCTAAATAACTCTGATTTCAGAGCATCGTATTACTGAGTGGAGATGATTAAATTGAAAACAATACTTTGTGTAATGAGTGTAGCATTGATATTAGTTTTAGTTATTATCAATCAGAGAGCTAACCTACTTATTTACTCAATGACCTCTGGTGAATTACCGGAGTTGTTAGATCCTAAGGTGGGAGGAAAGGAAGTAAAATGGTTTGATGATTATTTTACGATTCAGAAAATTGATGAACTAACGTTTGCCATCGGAGAGCCGAGATATCATCAATTGAATTTTAACTATCTAATACTTGGAGCTAGTAAGGCAATTCTTTTTGATGCGGGCACTGGCCAGAGAGATATTCGAGAAGTTGTAGAAAGTATTACTGATCTCCCGGTAACCTTTATTCCATCGCACTTGCATTTTGACCACATTGGAAATGAGGTTGTCTTTGAAAATACTGCTCTTGTTGATTTGCCGCATTTGAGAAAAAGAGTAACTGATAACAAATTACTCCTAACTCGATTTGAGCATCTTGGTGAAATGGAAGGATATTCTCAGCCTGAAATCAAGATAAGCGAATGGTTGACACCGAATGAGACAATTGATTTAGGTAATAGGCGCTTATTGGTACTGTACACACCAGGACATACTAATGATTCAATATCTCTTTTTGACCGAGAGGCTGGTTACTTGTTTGCTGGAGATTTCCTATATCCCGGGCCGTTGTATGGGTTTTTACCAAATAGTAATATGGGCGACTACCTACAGGGTTCTCAAACAATAAAAGCAGTTAGTGACAATAGGTTGCGTGTATTTGGAGCGCACGGAGATGATTCTATAGGTATTCCTGAACTAAGCTTAGAAACAGTTACCCATTTGCAAGACGCTTTAATTGACATTCAATCTGGAACATTAAAATCTCATGGAATTTTTCCTGTAACTTATAAAGTGAATGATAGAGTTGAACTTCTCTCAGAACCAAGTTGGTTACAGGATTGGGATCCTACTTACCCAGAGCTAAAAATTGACACAAAGTAGAGACAGACTTTTTTGAAAACCCTCTAAATAAAGAGTTTCAGAGGGAATTACCTATTGAGTTGGCGCACTAATAAGGAAAATGACTATGCGAAATTTTGTAATGCTGATGGTTGGTGAGGAATAGGAAGGAGACTTGGAAAAATATTGAGTTGGAATAGCAAAGAAAGTAGCATGCGCGTTTAGTTGGACGTTATAAGCGATGGAGTGAATACAATGGATTGTTGTGGTCCGGGTTACGCTAGCCCAGCCGAGGCTATCAAAGCGTCTCGCGAGAAGATCCTTTATACGATTGCAATATATACAGGTACTGGAATCCAAAGACCCGACTATTTGTGTACTATTGATGCCGATCCAGAAAGTCTAACCTATTCTGAAGTTATCCACCGGTTGGAGATGCCGGGTATAGGAGATGAACTGCACCACATGGGATGGAACGCTTGTTCATCCTGTTTTGATGACAAGTCTATGAATCGCAGTCATTTGCTGGTTCCCGGTGTAAGATCATCGAATATCCATATAATCGATACCGGCACAGACCCTCGGGCTCCAAGCTTGTACAAAGTCATCGAAGGCGCAGAAATTAAGTCCAAGACAAATCTGTCGGCTCCCCACACTGTTCATTGTCTAAGGTCGGAAATCATCATCTCTATGTTAGGTGATGCTAAAGGCGAGGCGCCTGGGGGCTATCTTCACCTTGATAAGAATTTCAATATCTTGGGTCGCTGGGAAAATTCCATGGGTGATATTCCATTTGGCTACGACTTTTGGTATCAGCCGCGTCACAATGTTATGGCATCCTCTGAGTGGGCCGCTCCTAACACGTTTATGCCTGGATTTGATTTGGAAGAAGTGGGTCATCTAAAATATGGCCGCCGAATTCATCTTTGGGATTTCGAGAAACGGGAGCCGAAACAAACCCTGTATTTAGGTGAAGACGGTTTGATCCCACTAGAAGTGCGTTTTCATCATGACCCGAATAGCACTCATGGCTTTTGCGGCGCGGCGCTCTCTGCCAATATAATTCATTGGTGGAAGGACGATTCCGATGAATGGCACTGGGAAAAGATTATAGATGTTGACAATGAACCGCACCCCGAATGGCCGATTCCAGTGCCTGGCATTATCTCGGTTATCCTGCTGTCAATGGACGACAAATATCTCTACTTCTGCAACTGGCTCCACGGTGATGTACGTCAGTATGATATTTCAGATCCCCATAAACCAA
This sequence comes from Porticoccaceae bacterium, assembly GCA_002701765.1. Taxonomy (GTDB): domain Bacteria; phylum Pseudomonadota; class Gammaproteobacteria; order Pseudomonadales; family Porticoccaceae; genus TMED48. The sequence goes on along the minus strand of NZXB01000090.1, from coordinate 15,305 downwards.
AGCTCACTGGCCAGGTTTGGATGGGTGGTTTGCTGAATAAGCAACCTGAAGTGAACGGAGTAAAAGTGACTGGGGGCCCACAAATGATCCAGTTATCACTTGATGGCAAGCGACTCTATGTTACGACATCGCTTTTCAGTACTTGGGATAACCAATTCTATCCGGAAATTCGAACCAATGGCGGCTGCATGTTAATGATCAATTGCGATATCGAGAATGGTGGAATGGAGATCGACCCCGATTTTATAGTCGATTTTGGTAAGGAACCTAATGGCCCGTCGCGCTGCCACGAGACGCGCTATCCTGGTGGCGATTGCACAAGCGATATCTGGTTATGACGACCATAACAATCACGAATCAAGACAATGCTCGTTATGAGGTGATGGGTCGGCGACCGTTGCTCGATGAACTGCGTGATCAAGGTGTCGACCTTCCGTATGGTTGCCGATACGGCGGTTGCATAACCTGTGCTGCGAAGCTTATCGAGGGCACTGTTGATCAAAATGCTCAGTTGGCATTGAATAATCGCCAGATTGAGAATGGTTACATAATTCTTTGCGTAGCTCGAGCGAAAACTGACTGTGCCATAGAGGTTGGTGTGGAAAGTCATGACCTCCTGTACCGTAATCCTTTTCTCGACCCACTGGCGCCGCATGAGTTGAAGGCCGATATCGCTACCCCCGAGGAGGCCTGCAATGAGCTATATGAATCATACTGAACCCTACGGTGATGATTATTTGCATGATATCCTTTCATCTGTAAAGACCATTGCCATGGTCGGAGCCAGTCCTGATAAGACGAAGTTTAGCTATGGGGTATTGCGTGTGCTTCACGAAACTGGCTATGACATGATTCCAATCAATCCCCGCGAGGGCCTTGACGAAATTCGAGGCCTTCGAGTCTTTCCATCTCTGAGTTCTATTGATCGATCGGTCGACATGGTCAATGTGTTTCGGCGTTCTGAAGATCTTATCGATGTCGCTCATGAGGCTGCGGCTATTGAGGCAAAGGTTTTGTGGAGCCAGATAGGAGTTTTTAGTGAAGAAGCGGCGCGGGTAGCTGAGGCGGCGGGCTTAAAGGTAGTTATGAATCGCTGCCCGAAGATCGAACTCTTTCGCCCTTTTTGGAAACCAAAGCTGCATTTGGAAATCTGACTAAATATCATAATAACGCAATTGATTACCAAGAGTGCAAGAGCTCTCATACCAGAGGCTCTCGAGGGGCTGCCCTCTACCACCGCCAAGAGGCATTAGCGGTGCAGTGTCCTCATAAGCTGGTATGCTTCAGTTCCATCTGGATCCAGAAAGCCTCTCGCATAAGACGGAACTGGGTGAGCAGAAGACGTTTAGTTTCTACTGTGCATCTGGGGGCCGGTCTGCATTAGCAGCAAAATCAGCGACCGAGATGGGAATGCGACGAATAGTAAATCTTACTGGGGGTTTTATNGCTTGGACGAAAGCCGGTGATCCAATCNCTGAATNGGTCTTTTCAGCGATCGACGATGGTTATCCAATGATCTATGAACTTCAGAAAACTTATGATAAGTGGTGCTATTGTATTTCTGATAAATTCTAAACTTCACGGCATCTTACTGCCCGATTTTTTTTGCCCCTGATGATTCACCTCTTAATTGTTTTGTGTTAAAAGCTTCAAGGAATTGAAGATTTAATTGGAAGCTACTCTTTAATTAAGTTTGCTGGCTGACTTTTGTCAAAGTCGAGTCGCGGAGTAGCTCTCGCTATCTAAGAGGATTTGCAATGGTCAATTTTATTATCACTCTATTTTTATTGATTTTTTTAATTTGTGTCCCCCCNGCAGATGCTGAGGGAAATGTTAACTTCATGAACCAACCTTTAGCTACTAAAAAAGGAGCGATGCCCTCTTGTACGCCAATTGTTATAAAAGAAAGTCGTGGGAAGGTTATCCTGCGAGATGTCAATAAAAGCTGGCCAAAAGNTAAAATGGCTGCAAAGGATTTTGAACCGCTGACGAAATTTTCTGACTTTACAGCGTGTGTTGAGAATGTCGAGGAATACACAGGTCGNTATGAGCAAACTCATCTGATAAGTTTTATGACAAGCAACCTAGTTCCCGGGATGCCGTCAGAGTTCGCACTNATGTTGCTGGGGCCTCCATCGCAGCCTGCTGCAGTTACCAGTTATATGGATCCTTACACTGGGNAGCCCAAATCATATAGTTTTCTNGTCTGGAATAATCAGCAACGGAGGAGCCTTCTGGGATCTGCATTGACTATTGCCGGGGCAGCNACCGGCATGTCCGCNGCCTCCGGAGCGATAGCGGCCACGCAAGCGGCCTCAATGGCTACCTCGGCGGCTGCCGCAGTATATAGTCTTGAGAATCTAAAGACCGCAAGGGTTGTTACCATCCAAGTTAACGACGAAAATGCTATTCAGACATTTACTTNCAACTAACTGGTCTGCAATTCCAAAAGGTGGAACCACTTGGGTTCTCGGGCGGAGAAATATNAGAANCAACCTTAATTTTTGATTTAAAAAAAGGAACAATCCTTATGTTCAGTCACATCATGTTGGGTGCAAAAAATATCGAAGAATCCAAAAGGTTTTATGATGCTATTTTAGGAGAGTTAGGAGCTAAACCTGGTGTGCCCAATCCAAATGATAAAGGTCATATGCGCTATCTCTACTTTCTCGACGGATCAATTTTTGTGATAACACAACCAATAAATGATGAGCCAGCTAGTCATGGTAATGGTAGCACAATCGGTTTCAAAGCTGATAGTCCNGAAGAAGTTGAAGCATGGCACAAAGCCGGTCTTGAAAATGGTGGGATGGCTATTGAGGATCCTCCCGGGCCAAGAGGAGAAGCATCAATGAGATTTTACTTGGCATATCTTGAGGATCCAGCGGGCAATAAGATTTGCTCAATGCATAATATGTAGTGACGTCGGGTTGTGATACTCACGTCNGAAACCTAGAGCGTAAGTTTTGATTTTAAGCGCNAACGAGTTANGTACTAACATNTGATGTTTCGCTGAAGCTGAAAATAGTTTTGGTGTCGTTTTGAACAGACTTTTCTGCAGATATAGTGGTTAGGCGCGCATGTCAGCGAGAGACAACCTTAGAAGCAATTTACAAGCCGTTCCTCTGGGTCCTAGCGGTTATCCGTTTGTAGGTAGCTTGTTTCACTTGGCAAGTCATAAACGGATGGACTGGTTGCAGTCCAGCGTCGACAAATATGGCGATGTCATTGCCTTTAGACTACTCAAGAAGCGAGCTTACTTTATTAATCATCCGGAGCTGGTGAAGGACGTATTGACTCGTAGCAGTGAAAATTATTCAAAGAAAACGATCAGTTTTAAGATCGTGAAAGAGGTTTTGGGCGANAGTACTTTTACCTCTGTGGGTGACGAATGGAAACGCAAACGCTCATTAGTTCAACCATATTTTCACAAAGGCCAAATTGCTGGCTTGGGCACCCTGATGACCGATTGCATAGAAGAAATGCTGGATCAATGGGAGTCTGAATGCGATGCCGGCAGGGTGATAGAATTAACCGAAGCGATGATGCAGGTCACGCTTAAAGTAGTAGTNAAGGCGCTGTTTAGTACCGCATTGTCTTACGAGGATCTTCAAATTGTTGGAGCNTCGTTCCCACCGCTTCTAACTGCAACTAATCGGCGAGCGGCGCTACCGTTCCAGCTTTTAAACAAATTGCCCTTGGCAAGCAATAAAAATTATCGTGGTTATATTGAAGATTTAGATCAGATCATCTTCCGGATTATTCATGAGCGGCGAGCTTCCAAGGAAACACCAACGGATTTATTGCAGATGTTGATGGATGCAACGGATAAGGAAACTGGGCAGCCGCTGTCTGACGATGAATTGCGTAACGAAGCCATGACCATGTTTATCGCCGGTCACGAAACTACTGCCAATGCGATGTCATGGCTGTTTGCTATAGTTGCGCAGCGGCCCGACGTTCGATTGAATNTTGAACGCGAGATTGATAGTGTTCTGGGTAAAAGAAAACCTACCTCTGCAGATTTTAGCGATCTGGATTATTGCCTCAAGGCTTTTAGAGAGACAATGCGACTTTACCCGCCGGTTCCAATGTTGCCGAGACGAGTTGAGACGGAACATAACCTCGGCGGATATTACATCGAGGGAGGCTCAGATTTATTTTTTAGCCCCTATCTGCTGCACCGTCACCGAGATTTTTGGCACAATCCNGAGTTCTTTGATCCTCAGCGATTNACAAAAGAGGCCCAGCGCGCTCAACACTCATATGCGTATATTCCGTTTGGCGGTGGTCCCAGAGTATGCCTTGGGAATAACTTTGCATTGATGGAAGCAGTATTTATCATCGCAATGATAACCCAAAAATTTCGATTAANTCTGACTAATAAAGGTAAGATTGAAGCACTGATGAGCTTAACAATGAGGCCGAAGTATGGCGTACCTATTAGGTTGGAAAAACGCTAATAGCTAAGTAGAACTTAATAAGTTAATAACCGTTCCAAGGAACTGAATTTTCTATTGCGGCGTCGGGATTTGATCACGACTTGATATTACTAGGATCGGTTATTTACAAAATAAAAGTTATGTGTTTAAGTTAACAAAAGTTCATTTAAATCAGTAACATCCATTAATACTTGAANACTGATTAGAGTTGCAATNATAATCGAGCGGGAAGAAAAAGGGTAATAATATGTCCATTTGGACGTTTAAAACAGAACGCGGTCGATTTTGGCACAGCGCTGCGATTATCTACTCTCTGACAGTCTACATCTTGGGTTGGGGGCTACTATTCAAGGGCGGTTGGATCGGATTTTTTCCGGGAGTCTTGTTGCTCGGTCATGGGATGATAATTGCAGCCTATCTCATTCACGAATGTGCCCACAACACTCTATTCAAAGTGAACCGACATAATCTCCAACTAGCAAATTTACTCGGTTGGATCTGTGGATCCTGTTACGGGACTGTTGAAGATATTAGGATGAAACATTTTAGGCACCATGTAGAAAACGACGATGTAGTCTGGTTTGATTATGAAGCCTTTTTTATAGCGAATCCCTTTATCTACCGTATCACTATCCTTTTTGAATGGTTTTACATTCCAGCACACTGCATTTTAATGCACGCAATCATGGTTTTCACTGCCTTCATAATTCCAGAACGTCGCAATCAGTGGCGCCGAAATGTTGCAGTGATTTTGGTGCGCGGTGCTCTGCTTGGTGGGTTAGCCTATATAAGTCTGGCAGCTTTTCTGGGTTACGTGCTCGCCTATATGTTTATGATTATCGTTCTTAGGTTTGTTGATGGGCTNGAACATGATTACCCTTACCGCACGAACATGTATACNGACGANGTCTCTGAGCATAAGGGCGATTTGGCATGGGAACAGGAACACACNTTCAGTCCGGTATTGTCGTGGCGTTACCCTTTTGTTAATTGGCTTATTTTAAATTTTGGTTACCATAACGCCCATCATGCCAAGCCAACCACCCCATGGTTCGAACTGCCGNAACTTCATCGTGAACTGTTTGGCGACAATCCAGATTCGGTGATCAGACTCTGGCCTCAGTTGTTGATGTATCATCGTTANAGAAGATATAGAATTTTTCACGATGCTCCCGGGCTAAAACAGGTTGCTGGANTNGATTTCCTGAAGGCGGCTCAATCAGCTCAATTGACTGGCGGGAACGCGGCCTCATTCCTGACCTCGTTTTAATCTGTGACACAAGGGCTTGAAATTTATCAGTCACTCTGGGCCATGGAGGAGAGAGTGCCTGGAAAACCTGAGCAGCCTGCTCAGGTGCACTTAGAACGAATCGCGGCTGCGGGTTTTGATGGTGCGTGCCTTGATCCAAATANTTCTGAAATCGCCGATTGTCTGAAACTTAAGCCTGTGTTTGAAGACTTAGATCTCAAATGCATGATAAATGCTTTTCCTCACGATATTGGNTCCTTNGAGCCGTTGCTCGAAATGGCCGCTGACCTAAATGCAACTCAGGTTAATATAATAGGTGGAGTGATGCCACTAACCCCAGGGGGCGCTGTTCCGGTGATTGAAAGATGGCTGAGCCAAGCCTGCAGATTTCCATTCCCTGTACTTCTTGAAACTCATCGAAATGGTACGCTGAACGATTTATTTTATACGCTAGAGGTATTGGCGTTGATTCCTCAATTACGCTTGTGCTCAGACCTATCACATTTCGTGGTCGATCGGGAACTNCAACTCCCANTAAACCGCTCCGACTCAAACCACTTTAGNCAAATTATCGAACGCTCTGACTCTTTTCAAGGACGCATCTCGAGTAATCAGCAAATACAAATTGCGCTGCATTTCCCTCAGCATGTGGAATGGGTTAATCAATATCTCAGTTGGTGGCGAGAGGGTTTTGAAGCCTGGTTCAGGCGCAATACCAATGAAGGAACCTTACGATTTCTTGTGGAACTGGGTCCACCGCCCTATGCCATAACTGATGCAGGTCAACGAGAGCTTTCAGATCGCTGGGCCGAGGGGATGTTGATTCGCGAATGGGTGCAGGACATTTGGTCNAAAATACCGGTGGCTAAATCTTAGTTTATTTGACTACCATTCTTGATTGAAGCAGTCGATAAAGGCACATAAAAAGGTAAAAATGGAAAGTTCAATTGGATTGTTGAGTCAACTGAGCACGGAAGCGCGGCAAGTAATCAAAAACTATTCTGGGTCGTTGCCCGACCGATCACTCGCTNGCCTTGATGAATTGCGCTCTGAAACTCGTCAGGCAATTGAACCTGCCGTTAATAGCATTATAGAGCAGAACAATTTTACGATTGAGAAAACAACCATTCAAAAAATTCCGTGTTTGCACATNCAGCCATCTAAAGTAAAAGTCGCATGGAAAATACTNTATGGGTTCGGAGGAGGGTATGTCTCAGGAAGCCCGTTTGAAGATCTAACAATTGCTGCACCGATATCAGTTGCCACTGGAGCNATCATGATAATNCCTCATTANCGTCTGGCGCCGGAAAACCCATGGCCAACTCCTGTCGATGACGGTTTTTTGGTGTATCANGAGTTGAGCAAGGAGTGTTTTGCTTTGGTCGGCGAGTCTGCAGGTGGTAACCTCGGTCTCGCGCTCATGCATCGCGCTAAACGGTCAGGTACGCCATTTCCCANAGCNATCGCATTGCTTTCTCCTTGGTGCGATTTGACTAATTCTGGGTNTAGTCTTGTTGATAACGATGGTCGTGATCCGGTACTGACCAAGCAGCACTTGGATTTTGCTGCGAAGTGNTATGGNAAAGAAAACAATCTGGCTGATACCGATATNTCACCTATGAACGGTNAATTCGANAGTACATTCCCACCGTGTTATATCAGTACCGGAACTCGTGATTTATTGATGAGTCAGTCGATTTGTCTAGCCAACAAATTGCGTGAGCATGNCGTAAAAGTTGACTTGAGAGTTTGGGAAGACCTTTGGCATGTCTTTGAGTGGGACAATAATTTACCTGAAGCCAAAGCGTCTATCGGAGCGATATCAGAGTTCTTAACGAACCATATGAATAAAACATGCGGAGGCTAAATTTGGGTGGGCTTTGTTGTTGCTAGATGCCATGCAATGTTTTCGTTTCGAGAAAATCCTCCAGCCCCATTAGCCCTCCTTCTCGGCCATTTCCTGATTGTTTGTATCCGCCAAACGGTGAACCATAGTTAAAATCACCTCCATTTATGTGGACGGCTCCGGCCCGCAATNGTGTNGCGACTCTNTGCGCTCTGTTGGNATCTCCTGTTTGCAGATAGGCTGCAAGNCCATAAGGTGTGTCATTCGCCATTACAATAGCCTCNTCTTCGTCATCAAATGGAATNATCACCAANACGGGCCCAAAAATTTCCTCTTGGCTAATACGCATATTATTTGCTGCATCCGCAAAGATCGTGGGTTTGACAAACCAACCTTTCTTATGNCCACTTGGCTTTCCAAGCCCGCCACACAGAAGGGTAGCACCCTCATCGATACCAACTTTAATCATTGCCTGCACCCGGTCATACTGGATTTGATCGAATAATGGTCCGATATGATCGCCTTCTTCAGCAGGATCTCCAATTTTGATTGATTCCGCAGCNGTTTTGGCAATCTCCAACACCCTTTTATAACAAGAACGTTGGACTAGCAGTCGTGTGGGAGCATCACATGATTGCCCTGTGTTAAACATACATTCATTCACGGAACTAGTAACNCTGGACTCTAGATCNCAATCAGCAAANACNAGNTTAGGTGATTTTCCACCAAGCTCTAGAGTCACACGTTTAATAGTATCTGCAGCATCAAAAGTGATGGACTTGCCAGCTCTCGTAGAGCCAGTAAATGAAATCATTTGAATATCTGGATGCTTTGATAAGGCTGAGCCAACGGTAGGNCCATCACCATTCACTAAATTGAATACTCCTTCAGGGTATCCTGCCTCATGAATAATTTCAGCATAAATCATGGCTGAGATAGGAGTATGTTCGGAAGGCTTGAGCACGCAGGTACAACCAGCAGCAAGCACAGGGATTACTTTTAGTGCAATTTGATTGATAGGCCAATTCCATGGGGTAATAAGACCACATACTCCAATGGGTTCTTTNAAAACAATNTCACCAGTTTCAAGTACNTTCTTTGAATCCAAATTCTTGAGAGCCTCCATGAAACCATTCAGATGTCCTATTGCAGCGTCAGCTTGAGCATCTCTCGCCATACTTATCGGCGCGCCCATTTCTATTCGCATGGCTTGAGCCAAGTCTTCGAATCGCTTTTCAGTTTCAATTTTCAATCGGCTTAGTAATTGTAATCGCTCGGCTTTGCTAGTTTTGGAGAAACTTTCCCAAGCATGTTTTGCTGCAGCAACAGCACGATTAACGTCATCCTCATTACCCATGGCTACCGATGCCACTTCTATCTCGGTTGCTGGATTTAGTACCGGCATAGTCAGAGGAGATAATGGGCTAATCCAGTTTCCTCCTATATAAAACTTAAGAAGATTTTTCATTTTTAATTAATCTCTAATTTATCGAGCCTTTACAATGGCAGTTTCTATCAACTTTTGTACCTGCTCAGCATTTGCTTGTTTGGGGTTAGTTGCTGCGGCACTGTCCAAGAGAGCTTTTCTAGCTATTCGTTGAGAACAGTTTAGAGGGACGTTGATCTCACTTAGTGATCTTGGAATATCGATTGCATCTAGTATCTTNTTCAACTCATTAACAAAGCAGTCTATGCTAGGGTCCTCTAGATTCATAGTAGCTGCCATTCGTTCGACTTTTTTCNCCATGCCTGGTAGGTTAAATTCCATCACGACAGGCAGAATGATGGCATTTGTTAATCCATGTTGAGTGTCAAATTCTGCACCTACCATGTGTGAAATAGCNTGGACCATGCCTAAGCCCTTCAAAAAAGCCACTCCTGCTAGACAGGACCCGACAAGCATACCGCTCCTAGCGCTTAGGTTTTCCGGTTCATGAACAGCTGTGGGTAACCATGTGGTGATTAAGTTTAGACCCTCTAATGCGAGCCCATCGCAAAGNGGGTGAAAGCCAGGCACTAGGAAGGCTTCGATCGCATGAGTCATTGCATCTGCGCCTGTCCAGGCTGTCAGAGTATGCGGCAGACCAATGGTTAGTTTGGGATCCAATAGGGCCAATGATGGTTTGAGCTTTGGATGCCAAACACAAAATTTCATTCCTTTCTTAAGATTAGTAACCATGGCTGTGCTTTCGGTCTCTGCNCCTGTGCCTGCAGTTGTGGGAATGGTAATAAGTTTAGGAAAGTGCTCATTTCCCCCAATTTCGGGCGCTGCTTTCTCGAATTCAAAATCCCACAAATCAAAGTTATTATTGGCTATTAGGCAAACACACTTGCCTCCATCCATCGCACTGCCCCCGCCAATTGCTATCACGGCATCGTGATCACCCGCATGATAGGCGCGTTTTCCCGCGGAGATATCGTCTTCAATTGGATTTGGAGATATTCCGGCAAATATTTTTGNTTGCATACCGGAATCAACTAAATAGTCTTTAAGTTGACCTATAAATGGCANATCAGAGCTACCANTATCAGTGACGATCAGGGGATTTTTGATCNCCATGTCAGCACACTTTTTTCCAATTTCTGATAACCTGCCTGGTCCGTANACTATAGGCACAGGAAATGTCCACTCCTGCGGCTTTAAAAGATCGTGAACATCTTGTTTTGCAAAATTAATCATAGTCTCNCACTTATTGCTTGCTTTATTTCATTAAATTTGACAAATCGTCACTCAGGTATGTTTTTTTGGCAATTAGTTCGCTAAAGAATTTATGGCATAACCTTATTTAGGCAGAACTAATATATCCAATTATTCTAATATCAACACATGATCAGATAATCTCTTTAATACGCTTGGGAATGAGGGCACAAATTTTTTAACTAAAAGATGACGAATATTATTTCTAGTGCTCTTGAAAATACTTTTTAACCTGCCACCAGACGAACATACCGCCCGATATCAGCACTAGGCCATAAGATATCGCCAAGATCATCTCCCCGCTCAAAGGGGCACTTGAATTCGTTCTCCCGATGGAGTCTCGATAGGGCAAGGCATAGAACACGACCATTAATATCGTGGTGGCAGCACCTATGATAATCATGACTTTTGGCCACATTAATGTTCGGGCTACTTCTTTCTCGTTTGCCAGCGTCATCGGCATCTCGTGGAGCTTTGCTCTGAAAGCGAGAGTTTCTTTGCCTGCAACGCCTAGTTTGGACATCATTAGGACAGTAACCAAGCTAATTAAGCTGCCCACCAATATGGGGTCCATAAAAACGGGGAGTTTCAAACCCATAAGCAAGCTAAAAATATTTATAGCTATATTACCAAAAAAACCATTAATCATCCCCCAAAACGCAGCTGCTTCTGTAATACTCGTGCTCCATATGCTCATAAATGCAACCACACCCCATGACGAGGCGAAAACTGGACCGGCAAAGTAGGTTATCCAAAAAATATTGGATGGCAACATTAAACACAAGGTGATTACAATCAGACCAAAAATTATCATTGTGTATCTTGTTACTAGTAATTTCTTTTCAGCGTTTGACTCATACACAAAAATATCATTGCTTGCGCTGAAGCCAATTAGAGACAAAAATGTTGAAGCGGATGAAAGCCCTGCGGAAAGGATACCGCAAATTAACAAACTGCCAAGAATTGGTGGAAGAAGATTCATAGATACCCAGATCATTGCACTCTCAGGTGGGGTTATTTCAGGGTTAACAAGATTCACTGCGGCAGCACTATAGTTATTAACTAGATAAAGAAGAAACATCGCGACACATGCGCCACAACCTGATCGGATAACAACATGTTCGTCCCGTGCCATAAGATATCTGCTTGTTTGCCATGGACTTACTGCAACCACCACACCCCAGGCGCATCCTAATATCAGAGCCCAAATCAGAGCTTCGGCTGGCGTTTTCCAATTGGAATCGTTTCCGACCAATCCATGCCAGGATATTATTCCTGGCTTGGCTTCATATTGAGCGAGTTTATGCAGACCCTCATGCCAGCCACCGCCAGACTCTATGATGAAGTAAAATGCCATCAGAGCGACAATGGTGAAAAACACAAACATAAAGGTGTCCGTTATAATCACGCCTTTTGATCCCGAATATAAAGTGAAACTCGTGTATCCCAGCCATACCAAGCAAATGCAGGCAGAGTAGGGCAATTGGGTCACTTCAGATATGACTAGTGCGATACCCCAAGTGACTGCTACCAAGTAGCATGTCACACCGATTATGATCGTGAATCCAGCGAGCGCTTGAAGGCGTCTGCTTTGATATCTTCTCCCGAAAAATTCAGGTACGGTTAGAGATTGACTTCGACGCAGGTATCGGCCGAAGAAGAGAGCGCCGAACAGGTAACCTAAACAGTTTCCTCCGGTCATAATAATAATTAACGGAGCGTGCCCCGAGTAAGACATTCCCAGTTCGCCTAGGAATGCATTGGTACTCATAAAACTTGCTACGAGAGTGCCGACGATAAACAAAGTCGGAGCATTTCGGCCTGCCACATAATAGTCATCTAAACTCTTCACCTTTCTACCGACATACCAACCGATGATTAGATAGATAACCATAGTAATAATTACTGCAATTAAGAAAATGTTCATCAGCTAATTGTGCCACACTTTGCATAGTGGAAAAATTCAATGACCGATAGATGCCGTCAGCACATTTGCACTTTGCAAATTGAAGCCCAATTTAATTACTGCTTCATTTGTGACAAGGGATATATAAGAGGTCCTGCGAATATTTGAGCTAATTGGACAGTATTTTTGATGATCAAAAGATGTTTGATACGATACTTAGGAAATAATAGTTGGAAGTAGATAGAGGTTGACATGCGTCGCTCAATTTTAACCGCACTTGTCACTCCGTTTATTCTATTGGCTGGGTAAGTTATTTTTTGGTTGAACTGTGCGGGTTTATAATCACTCCGACCCTGATGTTAGGACTACTTAATTGACAATTATTGTAAGTATTCTTCTCGGTTTGTCCCTTTTGCCTGCGAATGTATTCGCGGGGGAATATTTTGTTGTTCAAAAAGAATGGGAAGGTATTGAAAGAGAATATTTGATCTTTTTTCCTGAACAGTACCAATTAGGTGAAAATGAATTATTTCCGGTAATGTTTGGTTTGCATGGTTATACTGGAACGGCAAGTGGCTTTGAGAAAGAGACAACTAAGGGAATGAATCTCCTTGCCGAAAAAGAGGGGATAGTGCTTGTATATCCTCAGGGGACTCATTTCACATCCATTAGTAAGGATGGGCCCTGGTTTATAAGCTCTTGGAATGACGTGGTGAGCAACGCTGAGCAGAAACCAAATAAACCTAGGAAGTGTCAATTGGATCGTGATGAATATCCAAGACCTCCAGAATGTAGGGACTTCAATTTCTGTGCTTGGACGTCATGTCATGACGATTTGGGATTCTTGAAAGCTATACTGTTAGATGTATCTGCGAACTATCGAGTTGATAAAAAGCGAAGATACATGGTTGGAATGAGCAATGGCGGTGCCATGGTCTATAGGTTTTCCTGCATTTACCCAGAATTATTGAGTGCGTCGGCTGTAGTAGGAAGCACGGTGCCAATTTCAAATTCCTGCAGCAGAGAAACAAAACTGCCGTTGTTAATTATTTATGGTTCTTCAGACACGACCACGCCGGCTGATGGGTCTCCCTCTGCAGATGGATTTTTTTACGAGCCGGCTTCAGTCCTATTTCATACTTGGGCCGATAAGATGAAATGCAGTGATAATGTGACCAAATCAGTTTTACAACATTCAGTAGAGAAAGGAATAAATTGTATCGCGCGGCGAGAATGTGAATTTCCGAGCAGGGAGGTGCAAGTTTGTGAGATAGCGGGGGGAGGACATCATTGGCCGGGTCAAAATGAGAGTGTCGGTTTTTGTGGCGAACCGCTTCAACGTGAAATTTTTGAATCTTCCTCAGCGTGCGATAAACATTACAAAAGTATTAACTGGGGAAATGAAATGATTTGGGACTTTCTAAAAGAACATAGAAAAGATTGAGATTCAAAACCAAAAGCAGAAAATATGGTAGAAATTTTGCTTAACTACTTATAAGAAGTAAACGTGTAACACTAAATAATTTCTTAGGTAGCTGTGCTGATAATATTTTATGGATCTCTACTTAGATAACGAAATACCGGCCAAGATACAGCTGCCATTATAACCGCATAAATCGCAGTGTCTCTCTCTACATACGCTTGAAAAGATGTCAGTATGACCCATCCTAATAGACAAGCGCCCGTGCTATACGGATGACCCCATGCCTCATATGGTCTTTCGGCGGTTGGTTCGCGTCTACGCAGAATAATGACGCCTACAATTAAAGCCAAATATATTGATATGTAGAAAAACACGGACAAAAACAAAAGAAATTCAAACCCACCAACTGATATTAACCCAACAGTAACTATCCAAGTGGCCATTAAAGCAAACGTTGGATTCCCGCTATGACCAAGCTTTTGTGCACCTCTTGCTGCCAGTCCATCAACTGCCAATGCGTAAAGAATTCGCGGTCCACTCATATATTCTAGATTTTGGTGCCCCAACAGGATTAAGATAGCGGCGATGACCACTAGATTTTCGGCCAGCGGCAGTTTAGCTAGTTCAAATGCTTTAGCGATTGCCAGTTCACTTCCGGCTAATGCAGCTAATCCGGTGCTCGTGACTAGTGCCAAATTCAGTAGCATATATAAGCTTATTACAATGACCATACCTTTAATGCAAGATCGAGCGGACACGCTAGGATTGCCTTTAATTTCCTCTCCGAAGTAGGCCGCATACAGCCATCCATCATAGGTAAAAACAATTGTTGCTACCACAAGACTCCAATCGACCAAACCACCATCGGTTGCCGGAAGGACAATGGAGTTACTCTCAGGGATCTCAATAAAAAAAAGTATTACAGTCATACTAACTATTACTAAACTGATAATACTTGTCGCGATTTCTTGAATTCTAGCCCCCACGCTGATGCCGCGCAGCTGGATAAGTGCAAAGCTCGAAGTGACGATTATGGCTAATGGGGTCGACCAATGTGCGAGCGGAGGATACAGAATTGCGGAGAATTCAGTTATGACCACCGCTTTTAGGGCTAAATCAGCCGTGAAACTCAACCAATCAACCCAACCAATTACAAATCCAGAGTAACCTCCATAGGCTCGTCGAACGAGGGCATAGGTGCCCCCTGATCTAGCAGTCATGCCAAACAATTCAGCCGTGACGGCGGTACTCAAAAGTACAAAAATTCCACCGCAAAACCACAATAGAAGATAGAGTGACGGGCTGTGAATAGTATGAGCTATTTCCCCCGGCCCTCGCAATATTCCTAGTCCTATCACTCCACCAACTGTAACTGCCAGCACAAATCGGCTCGGTAGCGTTTTACTCAGTCGCTGGTTCATATGAATATTTGCCTTTTAATTGAGCGCGATGAAACTAACTTTTTGAATTATGAGTTTCTTAGAATTACGGGGATCATGTTGTTAGCTTCAAGTTATCGTTGTTCTGAGGTCAAGTCCCATAATTTTCCTTAAAGCACTGACTTGCGTAACGATCAGCCGACGCTTGCAAATCTGAGTATTCCTTTGCGTCTTTTATAAGCGCAGATCTGTCTTTTAAGAAGAGTTTTGTTATTGGGCTGCAAGTCCACAAAATAGGTTTAGCTCCCCTCATTTCGAATTTTAAAAGGTGCCAGTTAGCAATGGCATTACTTCATTTCTTT
>NZXB01000089.1 GCA_002701765.1 Porticoccaceae bacterium | reverse complement strand
TGTTAGCTGCGACAGCGGCCCCCAGAATGTTTCCAATGCTGATGACGGCTGCGGGCACCTTAACCCCAGCGCGAGTTTTGGTCATGGGCGCGGGAGTGGTGGGACTTCAGGCTTGTGCAACTGCAAAGCGTTTAGGAGGGATTGTTGAGGCATATGATGTGCGCCCTGCAGCGCAAGAGCAAATTATTTCAGTCGGAGCCAAACCAATAAATTTGGACCTTGATACTGTTGAATCAGAAGGTTCTGGAGGTTATGCGAAGGATCAGAGCGATGAGTTTTTGGCGAGGCAAAGAGAATTGATGACCGCGGTTGTATCGGAGCAAGATATTGTTATTACAACTGCCGCAGTTCCGGGTTCTAAGGCCCCAATTTTGGTGACGGAGGAAATGGTAAAGGCGATGAGAGCTGGTTCAGTGATAGTGGATCTCGCTGCTGAACGAGGAGGGAATTGTGAACTAACTGAGGCTGGAAAAACCATTGAGGTCCATGACGTCACTATCATTGGCCCAGAAAATATTCCTTCGTCGCTCGCATTTCATGCTAGCCAAATGTATGGTAAAAATCTTGAGACGCTTTTAAATCTTATTCTTGATGATGACGGCAAACTTGCTATGGACCGTAGCGATGAGATTATCTCTGACACATTAGTAGCTGATGCTGGAGAGATTCCGCATCCCACTATTCGAAGTTTGCTTGGTCTTTCGGTTTTGGGCAAACAACTCAAATCTGAGTCAGCTGGGCTTGATGAGTCCGAGCATGATAAACCAAAGGAGCCTAATTAATGGAAATTTTGATTTTACTATTGGCACTCTTCATTTTGTCTCTTTTCCTAGGTGTGGAATTAATCACAAAAGTGCCGCCAACCTTGCACACACCTTTGATGTCAGGAACAAATGCCATATCAGGAATAACGTTGGTCGGTGCTCTCCTTGCAGCAGGTTCGGACACTTCTCCGATGCTGGTAAACATTTTTGGTTTTATAGCGGTGACCCTAGCCACTCTTAATGTGGTCGGTGGCTACCTTGTCACTAACCGAATGCTTTCAATGTTCAAAAGGAAATAAGCCATGAATGCTCATTTAGTCAATCTGGTTTATTTGCTAGCCAGTATCCTTTTTATACTCGGTATAAAAGGTTTAACAAAACCTAAAACCGCGGTGCGTGGAAATTTTTTGTCGGCCATGGGCATGTTGCTTGCAGTGTTGGTGACTTTATATCATAGCAGCGTTGTCAACTTTTCATATATAGCGGCTGGTGTTGCAATAGGCACCGTTATTGGCTCGGTCATTGCATTGAGAATTCAGATGACGTCTATGCCAGAGATGGTTGCCCTTTTGAACGGCTTTGGGGGTGCTGCGTCTTTGAGCATTGCGCTAGCCGAATACTTCGCTCGACTAAACTTGGATATTACCTCTTTTTCTGATCTGACCGCACAGATGTCGACCGATATGGGGGCTTTTGGGGAGGGCGTTGAGGGCTATGTGGCAATTTTGTCAATAGGTTTGACGGTCTTGATTGGTGCGTTGACTTTGACTGGCAGTATTGTTGCTTTTACTAAGCTCAGCGAAATCTTGCAGAATGATTATTCATTGCCCGGTGGGCCCATAGGGAATGGAATCATGCTGGCCGCCTCATTGGTGGCTTTAACTACATTAATTGTTGAGCCGGGAAATACTTCGGCCATGATCACCTTGATATGCTTGGCTTTGGTCATGGGTGTTTTCCTAGTTGCACCAATCGGTGGTGCAGACATGCCGGTTGTCATTGCACTCTTAAATTCTTATTCGGGAATTGCCGCGGCCTTGGCTGGCTTCATATTGGGGAATACTGTACTCATCGTTGCGGGTTCGCTAGTAGGCACATCAGGTCTGATATTGACTAACATTATGTGCATAGCGATGAATCGCTCTCTGGCAAATGTACTCTTTGGGAAAATGGCAGAGGGTGGTGAGTCCATCGATGCTGATGAGATCTATGCAGGAAAAGTCACAAGTGCTCAGGCCGATGAAGTGGCGATGATACTGGAGACTGCCAGCCGTGTCGTAATTGTTCCTGGTTATGGTATGGCGATGGCTCAGGCACAGCACGCGGTTCGAGAGCTTGCTGATGCGATGGAGGCGCGAGGCACGGTCGTCGAATATGGGATTCATCCGGTGGCAGGCCGAATGCCTGGGCACATGAATGTTCTGTTAGCGGAGGCGGAGGTTCCTTACGATAATCTTGTCGAGATGGATAGGATAAACCCTACATTTGATGATACGGATGTAGCGATAATCATTGGCGCGAATGATGTTGTGAATCCCATGGCCCGAGATGAAGAGGGCAGCCCTATTTATGGCATGCCAATTCTTAATGTGGATTATGCAAAGACCGTGGTGGTGATAAAACGATCCTTGAGCCCCGGATTTGCTGGCTTGCCGAATCCGCTATTCGCTTTGGACAACACTCTAATGGTTTTTGGAGATGGAAAAAAAGCAGTAATTGATATGACCACAGCGCTAACGCAAGCATAGACTAAGCGTCATCAGTACAAATTTCATCTGCGGTCAGGTGCGAAATCTAAGGCGTTAGGCAAGAGGATAAAGAAGCGACTAAACGACAAAGATTTAGAATAGTTTAGCTTTAGCTACTTCAAGAAACAATTTATCCGACTCAACTGGTTTTAAATCGGCGAAATCATGGGTTCAGCCTCAGCTTTTACTTGTTAATCCGGTAAGCTTCAGACTATCTATTGCGTAATCAATTGCTTTGATGGTTGATAAATATGGTGCTTGGGCGCGAAACTGAGTTTCCGATAAATCGCTATCAGAAGTACAATCTTACTCCTTCTACTTAGTTTGTCGATTTGCTGTTTCATCAATAAAGAAAATATCTTTTTAGTTGAAATTTCTCTCCTCAACCCCACATTTTAATAAAGCAACTTAGTTTTGCGAGGGAGAGAAGAATGCGAATGGATAAGTTCACCAATCAATTACAAGGCGCCTTGGTAGATGCCCAATCGATAGCTATTGGTCGAGATCATGCCTCCGTTGAACCAGTGCATCTGATGTTAGCAATTCTCAATCAACCCCAAGGTATCGTCAAATCCATACTCAATCGAGCGGGATACGATATGCCAGGGATGATCGCAGGATTGAATGAGAAAATGGATTCAGTGCCCAAGATCAATAAACCTACAGGCGAGATTGCATTTTCAACTGAGGCATTAAGGGTTATTAATCTAAGTGATCGTAATGCGCAGAGAAAAGGTGATCAGTTTATATCCACTGAGGTGCTGCTTGAGACATTGCTAGATAACCAGAACTCATTAGGAGCGGTTTTAGCCAAGTACGGCGATAGGCAAAAGGCTCTTAAAGCGGTCGAATCGGTTCGGAACGGGGAAAGCGTCATGGATATGGACGCAGAGCAAAAAAGAGACGCGTTAGAGAAGTTTACCGTGGACCTCACAGCCCGAGCGGAGCGAGGTGATTTAGATCCTGTTATAGGGAGAGATGATGAAATCCGCCGTACCATCCAAGTTCTCCAGCGGCGCACAAAAAATAATCCAGTGCTAATTGGCGAGCCAGGTGTNGGCAAGACGGCGATCGTCGAAGGATTGGCGCAGAGAATTATCAATGGAGAGGTTCCAGATGGCATAAAGCAAAAAAAAGTGTTGAGTCTGGACTTTGGCGCTCTGCTGGCTGGCGCCAAATTACGTGGTGAATTTGAAGAGCGCTTGAAATCTGTACTTAATGAACTGTCCAAGCAAGATGGTCAGATTATTTTGTTTATAGATGAGTTGCATACNATGGTCGGCGCTGGAAAGGCAGAGGGAGCATTGGATGCGGGGAATATGCTAAAACCTGCGCTTTCACGCGGAGAGCTTCATTGCGTGGGAGCTACCACTCTAAACGAATATCGTCAGCATGTTGAGAAAGATGCAGCATTGGAGCGACGGTTCCAGAAGGTCTTAGTGGAAGAACCCGATGAGGGTGACACGATAGCAATCTTGCGCGGATTGAAGGAGAGGTATGAGGTTCATCATGGAGTTGAAATTACTGATACGGCTATCGTTTCAGCCACTCGTTTATCACAACGTTACATAACCGATCGGCAGTTGCCTGACAAAGCGATCGATCTGATTGATGAGGCCGGGAGTCGTATCAGAATGGAAATNGATTCTAAACCGGAGATAATGGATCGACTAGATAGGCGCATTATTCANNTAAAGATAGAGCGCCAAGTGCTATCNAAAGAGACTGATGGAGCATCTCAGAAACGATTGAAGAAGCTCAATGGCGAACTTTCTAATCTTGAGTCTGANTATGCTGATNTTGGCGAGATATGGAAAGCTGAAAAAGCATCTGTTCAGGGTGCTACCCATATTAAGAGTCAATTGGAGCAGAGTCGTTTGGACCTTGAGATGGCNAGAAGAGCAGGCAACTTGGAAAAAATGGCGCAAATCCAATACAGCGTGATACCGGACTTTGAAAAGAAACTTGCAAGTGCCGGGGAGCAGGAAANTTGTGACAACAAATTATTGAGAACGCGGGTTACAGAAGAAGAAATTGCCGAAGTCGTTTCTAGNTGGACAGGAATACCAGTGGCCAAAATGCTCGAAGGAGAGCGCGAAAAATTTCTTAATATGGAAANAGATCTCAGTGAAAGAGTAATTGGTCAAGATAGGGCNATTGCAGCCGTTTCCAATGCAGTTCGGCGCTCGAGAGCAGGTTTGTCAGATCCTGANCGGCCCAANGGTTCATTCATGTTTCTCGGCCCAACAGGAGTTGGCAAAACCGAGTTATGTAAAGCCTTAGCCGAATTCTTGTTTGATACTGAAGAATCCATGATACGAATTGATATGTCAGAATTCATGGAAAAGCATTCAGTCTCACGTCTAATTGGTGCGCCGCCAGGCTATGTGGGTTATGAAGAGGGTGGATATTTGACTGAAGCCGTGCGACGCAGACCCTATTCACTGCTTTTGCTGGATGAAGTAGAGAAGGCTCATCAAGATGTTTTTAACTTACTATTGCAGGTGCTGGATGATGGAAGGCTGACAGATGGACAGGGAAGAACAGTTGATTTTAAAAATACAGTGATTGTAATGACGTCGAATTTGGGTACAGATATGGTTGAAGTGTTATCTGATGAAGGTGACTATGATGTCATGAGATCTGCTGTTATGGATGTTGTTGCCCAACATTTTAGGCCTGAATTTATCAATCGAATAGATGAATCAATCGTTTTCGAGCCACTTTCACGCGCTGCACTTGGAGAAATTGCAGACATACNTTTAAAGATTTTGTCGCGAAGATTGGCTGACCAAGATATGGCTCTGGAAATCAGNGAGGAGCTCTTANNGCGAGTCTTAGAAGCTGGCTATGATCCTGTTTATGGAGCAAGGCCATTGAAAAGAACAATTCAGAAGATGATCGAAGACCCTTTGGCGGCGNTTATCCTTGGCGGAGAATACAATCCTGGTGCAACTTTGTCGGCAACGTTCGAGGACAACAAGACAGCATTTTCTGAGATTTTGGGANGCACGTCATCAGACTAGCTTATTTGCTCCTTAAATTGATTGGGATTAAGGAAAAGCAAACGCACTATGAGGTGATCTGGAGCAGGAAGGACTGATAGCATAAGTACGTTTAGTGAGCCCTGCATTTTTATTCCAGCAGGTATGTTGAATACAATTTCGCCGTTCTCCGAGTTGGTAAGCGTATGATGCTCAGTTATNAGAGAATCTTCTTTTGCTTTACTGGAGAACTTTTGCAATAGGATGTCAACGCANGACAGAAAAGTTTGTTTGGTTAATTGACCAACAAACTCACCGTGATCTAGTTCTAAGTAAACTGCTACTGAATTCTCATTGTCTTGCGCTTTTAGGTGTCCGGCCTCGACTCTTTTGCCTTGCGAGAGTTCCCTATAGATTGTNTCGACCTGCTCCGCAGTTTGCCGTTGAAAGCTAGCAATAAGCAAATTTGCGGTCAGGTTAAACAATTGGGAGAGATTAAGCTCCAGTGCTTGAGTTTTTTCAGTCATTGCTTTTGTCCAAACTCTTCGCTAGACGGCATAAAGCTGCATGAGACAAGATATTGTATTTTCTCTCGGTTTAGCATTTAGATCAAATGAGTGAGTATTGGGAGGACAAAATTTCGATGATTTCTTCTCGAGGATTTGCTGATAGCTCGAGCGGGTTGCCGGTAATTTTTTCGGCCAAAGCCGTATATGTTTCAGAGACCTTTTGAATCATCTCCTGAGGCAGGGCGTTGTCCCGAGCTAGAGCAGATCTCTCGATCATTCGGCTCTTGTCTAAGAGTATTTGTGATTGCGGGAAATGGTTCAGCAGTAATTGTCTAAAGACTTCCTTAGAATTTTCAATAACATTTCCGCCCCTGTAACTTGCACCATCCCATATTCTTGAGGAATCAGGAGTGCCCACCTCGTCAATATAAATAAGTTCATCCTCACCATCGATGTTCTTAACGTAACCAAACTCGAATTTTGTGTCGACAAACAACTGATCAAGTACTCCCAGTTTTTTTTCAATTAAGCCGAATCCATCTCGGAGCAGTTTTTCATAAAGGTCAATATCTTCCGGGGAGTTGAATTTGAATTTTTTGTAATTAGCCTCGAGAATGAGGCGGTCAACGTTCGTGTCGTCAACTTCGGGCACTCCGAACACATTTTTCATGACTCCTTTGGTTGAAGGAGTAACGAGTAAATCATCGAGCAGCTGATCTTTTTGTAGCCCATCTTGCAAAGCAATCCCGCAGAAATTTCTTTCACCATTCTCATAAGCGCGCCACATCGAACCCGTAATATACCGACGACCGATAGCTTCAATCATTATTGGACGAGCGGCCTGAACAATCCATACTAGCGGATGGGGGTTGTCTACGATATGATTATTTGCCAGCCCCGAGTTCCGAAATAGATCAAACCAGTGGCTGGAGATGGCATTGAGAGCTGCTCCCTTGCCGGGCACACCATGAATATTGCCCTCGGCATGCCAGATGCACTCGAAAGCGGAGATTCGATCACTGATAACCATTATTGCTAACTGCGAGCCCATGGCCACTGGATAGCTTTTTTGCTGAATCAGTCGATGACTGTCGGCGTCTGACAGCCAGTACACCGAGCGAACCTTTCCACTATGGACTGCTTTTTCCGTGCGAATCGGTAGATCATCATTAACTGACAAGACACAATCGGCATCTTTCATAAGTTCTTCCATTTCGATGTATGAGTTTTTTATTGACTCGCGCCTTTCCCCGTCTTTACTCGGGTGAAATTCGAGACGCGGCACCCGGAATTTATCTTATCAATTCCAACTTACTCAGCATAGTAAAAAGTACGCTATGTTATAATCATAACCCATTTTTTGCTGAAGGTTTTTGCATGGAAAGAAAGTCTATTTTGGTAACAGGAGGTAGTGGGTTTATCGGTCGAAATTTTTCGATCTCCGCTCTCGATATGGGAGCCCGTGTTACTGTCCTAACAAGAACGCCGGACGTTTCTCGAGGTTTGCTGCCTGCTGGAGTTAGTTTGATCAGAGAGTTGACAGAGATCGATGATAGGGATCAGTTTGACACCGTCGTCAATCTTGCGGGGGAGCCGCTCGCTGATCGTCGCTGGACCAAGGCGCGTAAACGATTATTTATCGATAGCAGGATTAATACCNCCAAATCCATACTCGAGTTTTTTCGTCATCGCGACTCTAGGCCNAGCNTGATTATAAGTGGCTCTGCTGTGGGTTACTATGGACATAGCACCCAGCCTCTCGATGAGAGGTCTTCCGGAATTGACGGTTTTTCGCATCAACTTTGTAAAAACTGGGAGGCTAGTGCGAGTGGTTTTGAGTCAATTGGATGCAGAGTATGTTACNTGCGAATCGGTATCGTTCTTGGCGAGGCAGGCGCGTTAGCTCGAATGTTGCCAGCTTTCCGTCTTGGATTGGGTGGGCCACTTGGAAGCGGTGAACAATACATGTCCTGGGTACACCGAGATGATGTGATTGCTCTTATCCANCACTGNATGAATGACTCCAAACTTAAAGGTCCGATCAACGCGACAGCCCCAAATCCAGTNACGAACCGAGAATTTAGTCAGGCTCTCGGAACAGTTTTATCAAGGCCGGCTATACTGCGGATGCCCTCAATGATGGTCAAGGCTTTATTCGGAGAGATGGGTCGTGAACTCTTGCTCAGTGGGCAGCATGTTTTTCCTAAAGTGGCCCTTGATAGTAATTTTGTTTTTCAGCACCCGAAACTCGGTCCAGCACTGCGTAACCTGCTATCATAATTGTGCTGACCGATCTAATCGCAATGAAATGAGAAGAGACAAGATGAAAAACTTTTCAGGCAAAACCGTCGTNATTACCGGAGCTTCGGCGGGTATTGGTAAAGCTTGTGCGANAGCCTTTGCTGGTGCTGGAGCAAAACTTGCACTAGTNGCTCGTGGAAGAGAAAAACTCACGGGAGTGGCAGACCAGTTGAGAAAAACTACCGAAGTCAGAGAGTTCGTGATGGATGTNGGCAATCTCGATGATTGCGACCGCCTTCTTGAAGAGACGCATAGANATTTTGGCAATATTAATATTCTTATCAACAATGCAGGA
Organism: Porticoccaceae bacterium; assembly: GCA_002701765.1. GTDB lineage: Bacteria > Pseudomonadota > Gammaproteobacteria > Pseudomonadales > Porticoccaceae > TMED48. Next base: position 9,999 of record NZXB01000089.1, on the reverse strand, counting down.
ATGCATGAGAGGGGGGATCTTGAGACAATCGATGCGCGCGCTGTTGCTCAGATGGTAGACATTAATATGCGCGCGCCACTATATCTNTCGGCGGCGTCTTTGCCTTACCTGCGTCAGTCTGAATCAAGTGCCATCGTTTATGTTGGCTCGTTGGCAGGTTTGGCGCCGCTCCCCGGCGCAGCCACCTACTCGGGAACNAAGGCAGGAATGCGAGCATTCGGGTTCGCTNTGGCCGATGAAATGCGNGGAAGTAATGTTCAAGTTGGTATNGTTTCTCCNGGGCCTGTGGACACAGGCTTCATCATGGAAAATATTGAGAATGTGGAAGATATTGTGTTCTCACAACCCATGAGTACTGCTGAACAAGTGGCTGATGCTGTTTTAGTGGTGGCCGGAGGCCNCCAGACAGAAGTTGCCATGCCATCTTTAAGTGGGAAGTTGGCTGCGGTTAGTTATAACTTCCCCTCTATCAGGCGCTTTCTGCGACCGGTTCTGTATGCTATTGGTAAGAAAAACAAACGGAAATATAAAAAGTTTGAAACCGATAAACCTTGAGAATCATCACTATGCAACTTAATTTAGTTGATAGCGGCGGAGGATCAGCGGTAATTCTGCTGCATGGGTTGTTCGGTTCCCTAAGCAATCTAGGTNCTGTTTCAAGGTATCTATCAAAGGATTTTCGCGTNATCAGTNTGGATCTTCGTAACCACGGTAACTCAGCTCATGATTCGGTAATGGACCTTCCCAGTATGGCACTCGACCTAATAGAGACCCTCGATTCTCTTAATATTTTTAGGGCAGCTGTTTTAGGGCACTCTCTGGGGGGCAAGGTTGCTATGCAAGCAGCACTCGATTTCCCAGAGAGGATTGAGAAGTTAATCGTTGCCGACATATCACCGGTCCGGTATAAACAGACTCACAGTGCTGTGTTAGATGGCCTGATTGTTGTTAACCAGACCAAACTTAATAGCCGACTTGAGGCGGATGAAATATTGTCTAACTTCGAAGCTGACGCTAATGTCCGTGGCTTTTTGCTTACCAATCTGGTGCGCGGAAAAAAAAGTGAATTTGAGCTCAGACTTAATATTTCGGCCATAGCTAAAAATTATTATGATGGTCTCATGGCTGCGCCCGTCGGTGCACCCTATGATGGCCCTGCTCTATTTTTAAAGGCGGAGAACTCAGCTTATATTCAGGACAAACATAGGTNTGAAATAAGCACTCTTTTTCCTAAAGCCAACATTCAAGTAATTCCAAATGTTGGCCATTGGCTCCATGTGGAAGACCCAAAAACGTTNAACGANATAGTTGCTNGTTTTTTATCATGAGNTCTTGGTGCCTATTNAAGAGANGGATTGCGAGCTTTGGCCAGCATTTTAATTATCTGCGAGGAACTTTGTAATGTTTGAGAATCTTAAGCCAACNAAGACCGATCCTATCTTGGGNCTAATGGCTGCNTTCAGAAATGATCCTAGGAAAGAAAAGATTGACTTGGGCGTTGGAGTGTATATGGATGATGCCGGGCATACGCCCGTCATGACGGCAGTGAAATCAGCTGAAGCTCGATTGTTTGATGAAGAGCGCACTAAATCTTACCAAGCCATACCGGGCGATTCTCTCTATAACGAATGCATGATGAAATTACTATTAGGAGATACCCATGAAATTCTNAAAACCGGGCGTGTCAGCACGCTGCAAGCCCCGGGAGGGTCTGGTGCGTTGCGAGTGGGTGCTGAATTGATCCTTCGAGCCAAGACTGATGCGACGATATGGATTGGGACGCCCAGTTGGCCAAACCATATACCGCTTCTGGGAGGGGCAGGGCTATCTATTCAACAGTATCCCTACTATGACACGAATTTGCGAGAGATTAGATTTGATCAAATGATGGAGACATTAAAACAAGTTCCCCGCGGAGATGTGGTGCTTCTTCACGGGTGTTGTCATAACCCGACCGGAGCTGATTTAGATCCCTCTCACTGGGATGAGATCACAGAATTGGCGTTGTCTAGAGGCTTTATACCATTTATTGATATTGCTTATCAGGGATTAGGAAAGGGACTTGAGGCTGATGCCTATGGTCTGCGAACTATGGCTTCTGCATTGCCTGAGCTTTTAATAGCATCTTCTTGCTCTAAAAACTTCGGACTCTACCGCGAACGGACAGGCTCCATCTCCTTTATTTCGGGCAGCAGTCATCAGGCCGAAATTGTTTTGAGTCAGGCAAAAGCCGTNGCGAGACAGATGTATTCAATGCCACCAGCTCACGGGGCATTNCTTGTCGCAATGATCCTGGACAATGAGACACTCAGAATTCAATGGCAGAATGAGTTAGAGCAGGTCCGCCGCAGAATAATTTCTATGCGATCGGTTTTGGTTGATCGGATCAAAAATAACAGCGCAGGAATCAATTTTGATCATATNGAGCGCCAATCAGGGATGTTTTCATTTTTGGGTATATCTGCAGAGCAGCTTGAGCGACTAAGGAAAGACTANGGAATCTANATTGTTACCTCAACTAGGATAAACCTAGCTGGTATTAACTCCAATAACATTAATTACTTAGCAGATTCGATCAAAAGTGTNTTAAGTTAGCTCTCGATCAAATCGAGAATTTCANTCAGCACTTGTTCTCTTGATTTTCCGGAACANTCAACAGTGCAGTCTGCATATTTNTGATAAAGAGATTGCCGTTCTAGGTAGGTTTCGTGGAATGTTTGCCCNGTTTTTGATGCGATTCCACGATTTTTAATGTCAAGTTGGCGGTCCAGAAGGCCTTCAAATGAGATTTGCATAAAAATTACCNTGCTTCTCGATTTAAGATGACTCATTCCTGCGTTGGAGTAAACAGCGCTCCCACCTGTTGCAATAACATGGTTCTCCACATTTATGCTGATAAGTTCCTTTTCCTCTATATTCCTAAAATACAGATATCCGTGCTGATTAACTATCTCTTGGCAACTTTTGCAGGCGGCCGTTTCAATATTGTCGTCAGTGTCAATAAGACTCCATCCTAGCTTTTCGGCCAAGAGGGGGGCAATTGTGGTTTTTCCTGCTCCGGGCATACCGATCAGGACAATAGAATTTTTTTTAGCCTCAATATTGTCGAGATCTTCACCCATTATATTATTGCTAGGCATATTCATCTCCCATTACTTCAGTGCTTTTGAACTATCGGTGGAAAAAATACCTNAGGTGNGTATTATGCCTGATGTTGTAAAGACTTGGACATAGCCAAACTGAAGCGTGTCCTTGATCTGGGTCAGGGGACTAATAATGTCAAATTTCAAATGTGTTGCGCTGCTCGCCANGCTTGACCTTCCCGAGGTTAGGGAAACTTTGCGTAAGTTNGCGACTATCATAAGAGAGCTNGACGTTAGACTTGTCTTTGAAAAGCGNACTGCCTCTATATTGAAGTCGACTGCAGAATCTGATCTGAAGGTAAGTGAATTCGCCGGTGTGGTCGATCTTGTGATGGTTGTTGGCGGTGATGGAAGCATGCTGAGTGCCAGTAGGGAACTTGCATCAACAGGAATTCCTCTTCTAGGTGTCAACCGGGGACGTCTCGGTTTTCTGACTGACATTTATCCTGAAGATATGGAAAACAAGGTTCCATTGGTGGTTATGGGAGAATATTTGCGCGAAAAACGATTTCTGCTAGAAAGTAACATCGTCCGCGACGGCGTTGTCATCAAATCAGGNGTTGCCCTCAACGATATTGTTTTTCATCCTGGAAAGCCACTGCGGATGCTTGAGTTTGAACTTTACGTGGATGATGAGTTTGTCTACAGCCAGAGGTCGGATGGACTAATTATATCGACACCTACGGGCTCCACTGCCTATGCCTTATCTGCAGGAGGTCCTTTGTTATTCCCAGAGTTGGATGCTATTGTCCTAGTGCCACTAAATCCTCACACTCTGAATAGCCGACCCATAGTGCTTCAAGGCGGNGCGGAAATTGCGATTAGAGTNGGTTACGGTAACGAAANGGAATCACAAATAACCTGCGATGGCCATACTGACTTTGCCACGGAACCAGGAGACAGGATAACAATAGCTAAGCATAATCATCAAATAAACCTGATTCATTCGCGCGATAATAACTTTTATCGGGTCTGCAGATCCAAGCTTGGTTGGGGCAGTCGTCTGGGGGTTGCTGAGGCTAGTGAGTGACGAAGAGGGGCGACAGCAGCAATTAAGTGTTTCAAGCNTGCTGANACTGNGTTATNAGTTTCCAGCAATCTCGGTTTTAATTTTGCTTTCGTCGATTGGTTTTCTGTTGGGCACCTATGCTTTCTCTCACAGTGTTATATTTAGCTTTAACTCTTCGGGGGACGGACATTTTTGGCGATTTATAACACCGATCTTCCTTCACTTCGGTCTAATGCATTTTGTTTTTAATATGTTCTGGTTGGTTGTTTTGGGGNNGAAAATAGAGNGCGGTGCCGGTTCAATGCANTTATTTTTATTGGTTCTTGTCATNGGNGTCCTCTCAAATATCGGTCAATATCTATGGTCCGGTACGGATCAGTTTGGCGGAATGTCGGGTGCCATATATGGACTGCTTGGATACTTATATGCATATTATAAACTAGTTAAAAAGGATCTTTATTTTATACCCCCTGAACTTTTTTGGTTCATGTTGGGGTGGCTGATTGTGTGCGCCTCTGGAATCTTGGAAATATTATTAGGAATTAGGATTGCGAATGCTGCTCATTTGTGCGGTTTAATGGCAGGAAGCTTTCTTGGTATTATATTTGGCCTAATTCAATTTGATCAGAAGCCGCACTGATCCCNATCGATCAAATATCAGAACCTTATGAGCACTTGATAATGGATTTTTTACAACTTGCTGAAAGTTTGACTCCAGAAATTTATGAGATATTCAAACGTGCTATCGAACTGGGTAAGTGGCCTGACGGGCGCGTTCTAACAGCAGAGCAAAAACAAATTTGCATTCAGGCAATAATGCTTTATGAGAAGCGAAAGCCAGTCGAGGAGAGGAGCGGTTTTATGCCNCCGATCAAGAAGGATTGCGTTAAGNTNAAATCTTGATAGAACTCGGTNGATTTTTTTCTGAGCTATTTTTCGAGAGAATTCTTAGTTTCAGAGGCGGACCGAGTGATTGTTAAAACATTAACNTTAGGAGTNTTAAGTGAAGGANGCGCTAGCTAGACCAATCTATCTGAANGAATATTCACCNTCTGATTATCTCATCGATTTTACGGAGTTGTGCATCACTTTAGATAGTAAAATTACAACTGTTGCAGCAAAACTTAGTGTTAAAAAAAATCCAATCGCTNCAACCGNCGCAGGTGCCCCGGCACTTGTGCTTGACGGCAGTTCAAATATAGAACTGCGGAGCATTAAGTTGGACGGCGAGGAACTCGGTGCAGATNGTTACCNAAGAGAAACAGAAACGCTTACGATCTGGGGTGTTAAAGATTCATCNGTCATAGAAACGATTGTGGTTATTGAGCCGGAAAAAAATACTTCCCTAAATGGGCTCTACAAGTCTCGAAAAATGTATTGCACGCAGTGTGAAGCTGAGGGTTTTCGAGAGATAACATTCTACTTGGACCGGCCTGACGTGTTGTCTGAGTTTACAACTACGATAATCGCTGACAAGGCTGATTATCCAGTATTGCTATCAAATGGTAACCAAATATCGCGCAAGGACCTTGAAAATGGCAAGCATATGGTCACTTGGCATGATCCTTTTAAGAAGCCTTCTTATCTATTTGCACTAGTTGCAGGAGACCTCAGTGTTGTAGAGGACGAATATTTGACCTGCGGTGGTCGCCTTGTTGCGCTGAAAATTTTTGTTGAAGCGAAAGATGTAGACAAGTGCAGCCATGCTATGGTTTCACTGAAGAAAGCGATGCGATGGGATGAGGAGACCTATGGTCGCGAATATGATCTGGACATCTTTATGATTGTAGCTGTTGATGATTTCAATATGGGAGCAATGGAGAACAAAGGCCTTAATATCTTCAACACCTCNTGTGTGCTTGCCAATCCAGATATTTCTCGAGACGTTGATTTTCAGCAAATTGAAGCAATTGTTGCTCATGAGTATTTCCATAATTGGTCTGGCAACAGAGTTACATGCAGAGACTGGTTCCAACTAAGCCTTAAAGAAGGATTCACTGTTTTCAGGGATGCTCAATTTTCTGCGGATATGAACTTTCCGATCGTCAAGCGAATTCAGGATGCAGCGTACATCCGAACATATCAGTTTGCGGAGGATGCAAGTCCGATGTCGCANCCGGTTCAACCAGACTCCTATGTGGAGATAAATAATTTNTATACCCTGACCGTATATGAAAAGGGNGCTGAGATCGTTGGCATGCTTCATACACTGCTTGGTAAAGAAGTTTTCAGGCATGGCACAGACCTGTATTTTGATCGNCATGATGGGCAGGCTGTCACGATCGAAGAATTTGTCATGGCGATGGANGATGTTAGCGGTCGGGATCTGACTCAGTTTAGGTTATGGTATAAACAATCGGGCACCCCAGAAGTTGAAGTGAAGAGCGACTATTCTCCCGATAATCGAGAGCTTACTTTGGCATTTAATCAACATTGTCCCGACACGCCAAACCAGGCAGATAAGCAACCATTTCTTATCCCTATTCGGCTTGGGTTTCTTGACGAAAAAGGGAATCCAGTTAAGTTAAGTTCGACTGGAGAGAACGAGTCAATCATCGAAATTACTGAGAGCGCTCAAGAAGTAGTCTTTAAAGGAGTTGACGCTAATTGTGTGCCCTCCCTGCTAAGAAGGTTTTCGGCGCCTATCAAGATTTCGTATCCATACTCAATAAGTGAGTTGGCTCATTTGATGAAACATGATTCTGATGGTTTTAATCGTTGGGATGCGGGCCAGAAGTTAGCAACCAAGATTCTGCAATTNCAGGTCANTAACTTTATACACACNAAACCTTTTGAAATTNATGAGGAACTGATCGGAGCATACCACGAGCTAGTTTTAGACCCAACCATTGATGATGCAGTCCTAGCTTTGATGTTGCAGTTACCCGGTGAGGCCGCGCTTGCAGAAGCTTCAGATCCAACNGATCCNATTGCNATTTACAAAGCACGTGAATTTGNTAGGCATGTCATAGCATCGGAACTTGAGCGCCCGCTTGAGGACATTTATCTAAGAAGCAAGCAAGTGGAACGCTATANTCCTCACAAGAGTCAAATTGGNAGAAGAAGCCTAAAGAATACCGCTCTGGATTATTTAATGCTTACGGGTTCAGGTATAGATCTNGCGTGGAGGCAATTTGAGGAGGCGGATAATATGACCGATATGGCCGCAGCACTAAGTGCCCTGACGAACTGTCCTGATGCAAAAGATTATGCTGAACAAGCTCTCAAGCAGTTTGAAGGTCGCTGGAATGACGAGGCTTTGGCGATGAATCTTTGGTTTTCTATACAAGCAAAGAATCCTCAAGATGGAGGNCTGAAACGGGTCACNAGTCTGCTAGATCACCCTCTCTTTAGTATGAAAAATCCCAACAAGGTGCGATCTGTCCTAGGNACTTATTGTCAGCATAATCTAATTAATTTTCATNAGCCTGAGGGCGGTGGGTATGAGTTCTTAGCAGATAAAGTGCTCGAACTCAATGAAATTAATCCGCAAATTGGGGCGCGCTTGGTAACCCCACTCGCTAGATGGCGCAAATATGCTTCGCCTCATAATTTGCTGATGCTTGGTGCGTTGAAAAGGATAGATGCCCACTCAGGACTTGCAAAGGATATTCGGGAGATAGTAAGCAAGTCGCTTTAATCTATTAACTTCCGATGTTTGGTACACGGATTTGATCCACCAAGTCCATCACAGTTGAGGGTGGTGCCTTTGTAACGCGGCTCACGAATCCTGAAACGACAATATTTAGAGCCATACCTATGACACCGATACCTTCGGGCGAAATGCCGAATAGCCAATATTCTGAGGTATTTAATTCGCTTGCTATAAATTTGAATAAAACGATATAGAAAAACGTGAACAAAAGACCGGCCAGCATGCCAGCGATAGCACCCTCTTTTGTAACTGACTTGCTAAATATGCCTAAAAGAAGGGCGGGAAAGAGAGAAGCGGCGGCAAGACCAAATGCAAAAGCTACAACTTGTGCTACAAATGCCGGAGGGTAAATCCCAAAAAGGCCAGCTATACAGACCGTGATTGCCGCAGAGACACGCGCATACCTGAGCTCCTGTTCGTCGCTGATATCGGGTTTAAGCGTTTTTCTTAAAAGATCATGAGAGACGGCGCTGGAGATTACAAGTAATAATCCCGCAGCTGTAGAAAGTGCCGCCGCTATGCCGCCTGCAGCGACCAAAGCAATGACCCAGCTTGGTAGTCCTGCAATCTCAGGATTCGCTAAGACTATTATATCGCGGTCAATATAGATCTCATTTTGATTCTCGCTTGATCTATTCACGACAAGGCGTTCGCCCAGGGATCCACGTTGCTCAGAGAAGGCCGGCTTAGACGGGACCAGTGCGTTACCAACAGTATACTGAATTCGTTCGTCTTTATTTTTGTCTCTCCAGGCTACTAATCCGATGTCTTCCCATTGAGTAAACCATTTTGGCACCTCGGTATAGGGTGTTTCGTGCAAACTGTCTACCAGATTAAGTCTTGCAAAGGCCGCCACCGCTGGAGCCGTGGTGTAGAGCAAAGCGATAAAAACCAATGCATATCCTGCTGAAAGTCGAGCATCCGAAACCTTGGGTACAGTAAAAAAACGCACCAGAACATGAGGCAGACCTGCCGTGCCAAACATGAGCGCAGCGGTAATGGCAAGCAAATCAATGGTTGCTCGACTTCCCTCTGTATAAGCATTAAAACCTAAATCTAGGAGGACTACATCGAGTTTTTCAAGGACGTAGAGGCCTGAGCCATCATCAAGGTGAGATCCAAATCCTAATTGAGGAACGGGATTGCCTGTAATCAGTAGTGAAATAAATATTGCAGGCACCATATAGGCGAAAATCAACACGCAGTATTGAGCGACTTGAGTATAAGTTATCCCCTTCATGCCCCCGAGCACTGCGTATAAGAAAACTATGCCCATGCCGATAATTACACCGGTCGTTACCTCGACCTCCAGAAAACGAGAAAATACAATGCCGACACCTCGCATCTGCCCGGCGACATATGTAAAGGATATAAAAACAAGACAAATTACGGCTACGATTCTTGCAGTCTGCGAGTAGTAACGTGTCCCGATAAAGTCAGGGACCGTAAAGTGGCCAAATTTTCTCAGGTATGGGGCAAGTAGCAACGCCAGCAACACGTAACCTCCAGTCCATCCAAGGAGATACACGCTCCCATCTCGTCCCATAAAGGCTATTATTCCAGCCATTGATATAAATGAGGCCGCGCTCATCCAATCTGCGGCAGTCGCCATACCGTTGACAAGGGGATTGACTCCACCGCCAGCGATGTAAAAATCTCTAGTTGAAGCGGCCCTCGTCCATACTGCAATCCCAATGTAGAGAGCGAAGGAGCACCCTACCAAGAGGTAAGTAAGGATTTGAGTGCTCAAGTCTGATCCCGCTCTGTCACATCATCAACGCCATATTTTCTGTCGATTGCATTCATCCGCCAAGAGTAGAAAAAAATCAATACAATATAGACCAAAATAGAACCTTGCTGCGCAAACCAGAACCCCAGCTTAAAGCCAAACAAGTGAAATTGATCCAGCCAGTCTACAAAAACGATACCAAATCCAAACGAAACCATTAGCCAGATTAGTAATAACTTGCCAAGAAGTGCTAAATTAGCCTTCCAATATGCCGTGTTTTGGTCACTCGTGTCTCGATTATTCATAATGGATTTATAGAGAAATTTTGATTAGAAGATTTGATCGCGTCGCGCTGAAACAATTTCAGTCTAAAGACCATAATATCCTACCACCTGAAATATTTTTTATCGAGAGGTATCTTTAGGGTAAAGAGGCTGCAGACCAAGTTGTTTCTTTGGATCAG
>NZXB01000088.1 GCA_002701765.1 Porticoccaceae bacterium | reverse complement strand
TATAAATTCACTCAGGTATCGCCTCTTGGAACGGGAATAAAACTAAATTCAACACGAACGTCAAAGACGTTAGATCAGTGTCAATTATAGATGATATCGTTTCAAATTAATCATGCCGACAAATTCTGGCTGTTTCGCCAGTCGGACATGCGAGGAAGATAGATCTGAGATATCTTGATAGAAAATCTTATCATGCTAAGTCCCTCTTAAATTAACAGAAAAAAAGCAGTGCTAACAAGTCTAACCTAATGCAAATATGTTACATTTATATATCAAATACATCATCACTTCTTAATTTTATTATCAAATATTAAAAATTTTTATGAAAAACCTTCCAATAGATGCGCTGAGAACTTTTGTCGCTGTTTGCGACGCTGGAAGTGTAACCATTGCTGCCGACCACATAGGTCTTTCTCAACCCGCCACGAGTCTGCAAATTAAGCGACTTGAGGAACTTCTGGAGACGAAGTTATTTTTGCGGATTAAAAAACGTCTGGAACCCTCGGAAGCCGGCCTAAAACTGTATCCGAAGGCCCGGCAGATGCTTACTTTAGGCGATGAAATTTTGAATGAGTTTCGTCAACCTGAGTTACAAGGGCACGTTTGTTTGGGGTTGCCCAGCGAGTTTGCGACGTCACTATTACCTGCAATCTTGGGTCGTTTTTCGAATTCATATCCCAATGTTGCATTAGAAGTCGTGTGCGACTTGAGTAGAAACCTACTCTCTGCAACTCAAAAAAAACGTTTTGACTTGACGTTATCACTCCATAATCAATCATCGGAAGAGCGAATCGGTGCCATTAAGAGCGATCAGCTAGTGTGGGTAGGAAGTCCAAACCACCGCACCGAAAATCAAAAAGAAATACCGTTAGTTTTGGCGCAGGACGGATGCATCTATCGACAAAAAGCTATAAAGCAGCTTAACGACGCCAATCGACCATGGCGACTGGCCCACACTAATCCAGACCTTTCAGGAATACAAGCGGCCATTGAGGCAGGCCTTGGAGTCACGGTTCTTGCCCGGTCTACCGTGCCCTCAAGCCTAGTAATGATTGAATCAGAGGAAAATCTTCCACCTCTCGGATCAATAGAAATCTGCGTAACCACCCGATCCTCCAGTAATAACGATGCAGCTACCTTAAGATTGAGCGAATACATACGGCATAGCCTGCTTTAAATACTAGTAAACTTTTGTGCAGGATTTACCTGTGATTTGGATATAAAACCGATCCTTAAATTACCGGGGCATGTACGCTAGATTTTGGTGCCAAAAATCTACTACGTAGTCAATACGAACGGGCAACAGTTCCCTGTAGCCTGGAAGATCGCTCAGGTGCACCCAACGGCACTCAATGATTCCCTCCTCTACCTGAGGTTGAGTCTCATCATCATCACCGTCGTATCGCATTAAGAACCAATGAGTTTTTTTTAGGTACTTCGTATTGTTATGCCGCGTGGTATGCCAAGTCGATACGAGTTTGCCCTCTACTGTAAGCTTTTCAACAGCTAACCCTGTCTCTTCATTTACCTCACGCAATGCACTTTCTTCGCGACACTGTTTGTTCTCTACGCGTCCTTTAGGCATATCCCATTTTCCGCGTTTGAAAATAAGCAAGATATGATGATAGCGATTGCATATTAAACCGCCAGCAGACTCCACCACTGGCAAATTAACCGTATCCAACAGGTTTTTGGGTGATGGTTTGATAAGATTTATCTCACTAACTCCAAAGTCGCATACCGTTTTAGCCGGACAGCAAACAACCAACGCTTGTCAGTCTCCATTATTTTTCAGGTCCTTCAAGACTGCCAATTGCTGAAAACTAAGCTCTGTAAACCTGACTCCACCAATCTTGATGCTATGCCTATCTGCGATTTCTTCGCCCGTCAACGGTTCGAAGGACGGACGCCCGAAAGAACGTACCAAATATAACATAGCGGTCAAGCGTGCTTCACTCTTTTTATTTGCTGATATCACTACCCAGGGTGATTTTTCGGAGGAAGTATATTTGAACATTTGTTCCTTATAACGGGTAAAAATCTCCCATTTTTTTCGAGCAAATAAGTCGTTTTCGGAAAATTTCCAATACGTCAGTGGATCACTAAGTCGATCTTCAAAACGATAAAGTTGCGTATCTCGATCAATTGATAAATAAAATTTGGTTAATAACAAACCATTATCTATGTGATTGTGCTCCCAACTCAGCACCTTTTTCATGAAGTACTTGTAACGTTTTTCAGTGCAATAACCCATTGTAGGCTCGATCAACGCTCGGTTATACCAAGAGCGATCAAAAAAGGTGACATTGCTAGGACAAGGAAAATGATCTTCGTATCGCTTAAACCAGTATCTGGACTCCGAAGTCGAGGGTACGCCAAGGGCAACGACTTTTAAATGCCTCGGCATAAGATTCTCAACGAATCGTTTTATTGTCGAACCTTTTCCAGCAGCGTCGCGACCTTCGAAGACTATGGCCATTCGAGAGCCTTGCTTTACAACCCGCTGTTGTATCTTTAGAAGTTCAATTTGCAAACGCCGTTTCTCTTTCTGATAGTCATTTTCGCTAATTCCAGAGTAAGGCGTTTCAATAGTTGTAATTTTTCTTGTCTTCATAAATTCTTGGGCTGCCAAAAAACCAAAAGGTTTAAGGTTATACTTGAAATGTGACGAAAATAAGTCTATTGAAAGTAGCTGGAGAGAACAATGAAAAATGCACAAATGATCCAAGTTTGAGGCTGATGAAACACCTTACATTGAAAATAAAGAATAATTGTGGNAACCAAAGTGTTCTTCANTATTANTCGTGGGCACCAGACGANGCCATCGGCTGGGTGCATATCATTCATGGAATGAGCGAACATGCGCTGCGCTATTTTGAGGTCGCTCAATTTCTGGCCAATTCTGGGTATATTGTGACTGCCGATGATCATAGGGGCCATGGGAAAACCGGAGTTTCATCGAACAGTCTAGCTCACCTTGCCGACCAGAAAGGCTGGTCNCTTCTTTTGCAAGATCAGATGGCCCTTTTGAAGACAATTAACAAAAGTAACGGACTAAAAGCATTTNTTCTAGGGCATAGCATGGGGGCAGCAATTTCTTTAGCCCTTTGTCAAAAGTATGCATCCGAATTTAGGCACTTAGCAGCGGGCATAATCCTTTCNGGATCATGGTATGCGTCNAGCACTAGCTATAGACCGGCATCGGCTATCGCCCGTTTTGAACGCGCTCGACTTGGACCTCGAAACCCCAGTAATCTACTCCATTACCTGAGTTTTGGAAATTTTAATCGCTCGTTTAAACCTTATGAAACAGAAGCTGACTGGCTATCTCGCGACAAGTGCAAAGTCTTAGATTATGTAGCTGACCCCCTTTGCGGATTCCCGCTAACCACCCAATCTTGGGTCGATTTCCTAGANGNACTCATCCAANTATTTAAAAAAACATCTCTTCGNAAAATCGACCCAAAATTTCCATTTTATNTAATATCGGGAGACNAAGATCCGGTCGGTGGTAANGGGAATAAGGTTAAGGATCTTTTTTGCAAACTATCAGAGNCTGGTATTGAAGACATAAAGATGACCCTTTACTCTGGGTCTCGGCATGAAGTCTTCAATGAAACAAACCGACGGGAGGTTTGCTTTGACATTCAGAGATGGATGGACAGGATTCTAAACCGGTAAAAAATGTTATTAATTTATAATCCATCTAATTATGACGATCTGCTGATAAGATCACGAACTGTCGAGCAAAACAATTCATGTGCTGATTGNAGGCCAAGGTCGACGTTGAAATAAACTGCGGAGCGAAGGCCTATGATTANAGCATAAANAACTTCAGCCAATTCGGACGACCGGTCTGCAGACAGCAGGTTCCNTGATTCAGAGATCTCAGCCAGAAAACTGCCAAGTTGCTCCTTGAACTTGGCGTCAAATGAAACTTTGATGTCCAAAAGCGCGGCNTCGTTTACNGCAACACCGAAGCATTCAAGCATGAAACCAATTTCTTGCTTAGTATTAGCTTCGTTGTTAAACCAGAAATCGGCCAGAAGCATTAACTGTGTTTCGATCGGTTCCTTTAATATGTGCTCCATCTTTTCCAAAAACATAACGGAGACATCGGCAAAATATTGCTCCAACATCGCTTCTTTGCCTTTAAAATAATAGAGTAGATGGCTGGCAGACATATTTGATGCCGCAGCAATATCAGCAAGAGTTGTCTTGACATAACCTTTCCTTAAGATGCAATCATGAAGCGCACGGAAAATAATCTTTTTTCGATCAGCACCCTTAGAGGCCGACTTGGCTGGGCGNAGACCGCTGACAACTCTCGGACGACTTGAAATTACAGAAGGAACTGACGACATTCGACAACTGACACAATTAAACNNACAGNNGTTAATTCTATCATCCTGCTGNNCTGACGAACAGCACGATCTTAAGATCGGCGCAAATCTAATATTAAAACATGATCAATACAATTAATNAGCGAAAAAGGATTGAACAATATTCAAAATTAAAATAGAGTGAAATCGATATCGTTAGACTCCCGGAGATCCGACAAATAATGACCGATAGCATCCAGATCACTGTCCAAGACAAGCTTGCAATTACTGAACTACTAGCCCGCGCCGCATATGGGTACGACCATCCTGATGTTAATATGTTAGAAGAATGTTTCAATGAGAATGCGGTTTTTAGCTTACGAATTGCCGCGGAGGGCCTGATTGGNCCTTTTCAACCCCGATCTGCAATTATGCAATTAATGACTGACTCNATGGAGCAGCAAACAGATAAGCGCCGGCATGTTATATCAAACATTTTCTTTAAGGCGTCNGACGATTCTCCCATTGGCTNTGGAGAAGCGATACAAGTTATATCAAATCTCACCCTCCTTGCGACCGAGAACAATCAAATAGAAACAATCTCTGCAGGGGTNTACACGGATACCGTCGCTTGCGTTGATGGTAAATGGGAAATCGTAAAACGGCATTTGGATCTCGATAAGGCCTACTAAAATTGAATATAGGACATATCCCACTCAAATCGGCACTTCGGTCCGCCGAAAGCGAAGCTCTAATAGATATTCCCAATCAACGTCGGATGACGTTTGGCGAGTTAGAAGAACGCGTTTGCCGATTAGCAAATGGGCTGACAACAACCCTTAAAGCCAATAAAGGNGACCGAGTTGCGGTTCTTNCCAAAAATTGCATCGAGTATATGGAAATATTTTTTGCATGCGCNAGAGTGGGTCTCATCGTCCAACCGCTAAACTGGAGGCTCGGAGAGCAAGAACTCAAGCAAATCATTGAAGATGCTACGCCATCTGTACTCATCTCCTCAGGGGAATATGACAAGGCATCGGAACGTCTAATGGCGAATGTCGAGATTAATAGTCACCTCGCATTTGACCAAGAGTTAGAAAGTTCATATGAAGTGCTGTTGCGTGATTCAAGCCCTATCGAACCGGAGGCCTCAAAGCATGTTGGGGATCAAGATCCGGTAATGATTTTGTATACTGGAGGAACCACTGGAAGGTCCAAAGGAGCTCTTCATAGNCACAAGTCAGTTTACATGGGTATGCTGAATCAAACGGTGGCTGANCGTGTNGTCCCTACTGACGTCTATATGCTNACGGGTCAGATGTTTCACATTCCCATAGTATTAGCTATTAATTATATGTCGCACGGATGCCCGGTGGTGTTAATTAATTTCGAGGCGAAACTCGCGTTAGAGGTAATTCAAAGAGAAAAAGTCAGCGCCTTCCTTGGAATTACAACTATGCTGAACTGGATGATGGCAGTGGACGATTTCGATCGATATGATCTTAGCAGCCTTCGCAATATCCAATATGGGGGCGGCCCAATGCCCCCCAAGGTGGTAAAGGCAGCACTAAAATCATTTCCATGCACGCTNATTCAGGGATACGGGCAGACCGAAGGAACAACCATGAGCTTCCTCTCTCAGGAAGATCATATCAAATGCATTGCAGGAAAAAATCCTGAAAGACTAGCCTCTTGCGGCCGNGANGGATATGTAACCTCGATTAAAATCGTTGACCAAGAAGGNAANTCCCTACCAAAAGATGGNGAGTCAATTGGAGAAATAGTTGTTAAGTCTGAAGCAAACATGTTGGGCTACTGGCAACAACCAGAGCTAACATCTGAGACCATTAAGGATGGTTGGATGTGGACTGGGGACTTGGCNGTCTGGGATCAAGCAGGATATATCTACATCGTAGACAGAGCTAAAGATATGATTATATCGGGGGGAGAAAACATATACAGTGCTCAAGTCGAGGCAGCCATCCATCAGCACCCAGCAGTACTGGAATCTGCAGTAATCGGCATTCCGAGTGATAAATGGGGAGAATCTGTACATGCCGTAGTTGTCTTAAAACCCGGGAAATCTGCTTCTGAAAAGGAAATTATTNCTACCGCTAAAGACTATCTGGCCAGCTANCAGAAACCACAGTCAGTCGAATTTGTAGATAGTTTGCCCAAAGCTCCCACTGGAAAAATTTTAAAGCGCGACCTAAGAAACCCGTATTGGCAGCAGCAGGGAGCGACATGAGCATGCTTCTGACTCAAGAAATAATGAGCTTCGTTGGCAAAAAAAGCGAGCCCAAGAGAGAGCTAGTGACCAGACGAGATATACGNAAGTATGCTATAGCAACAGGGAATCGACAGGAAAANTATCTNCGCGGGGATGTCGCACCCCCAATGTTTCACGTGCCCCTATTTTGGGAAGTCGTCCCAATTGAAGAACTAGAATCAGACGGAGTATTTGTTGATAAACTCTTACCCNAGTTTCCTCTCAAGCGACAGATGGCAGGCGGGCTTAAGATTGATTACATAAAAGACTTGTCTCCGGGCGACTGGCTTACAGCAACTCGAACTTTGAGCGCNATCTACGAAAAGGAAGGACGNTCTGGCCCACTCATATTTTATGAAATTGTTACGGATATCAAAAACGAGATAAGTGAACTAGTTGTTAGAGAAAAAATCACGCGTATTCTCAGGTAAATTAATGAATGTATAGCTCGAATAAAACAGTCAGCATTGAAAATTTAAGTATNGGCTATGAACTACCTGGACGAAATTTTTGCCCNGATAGCCGACAGCTATTTCTCTACAATGCCTCTCTTTGGAATGCACACAAAATTCATTTTGATTATCCTTATGCTAAAGAAGTGGAAGGTTACCCNGGACTTGTGCTCGCAGGACCTCTATTGGGCGACTGGATGCATCAATGCTTGGAAGAGTGGCTCGGTGCTAAAGGACGTATAAAATCGATAGACTATTCTAATAGGATCGCCTCCTATTTAGGGGAAACCCTATATTCTGGTGGTTCCGTAATCGCAATTGACCTAGAAAAAAGAGAGGCCATCGTTGACGTGTTTATTAAGAATGAAAAAAATGAAGTCGTTTCACCCGGCACTGCCACTTTGGAGTTCTTACCATAACTAGAATCAATCGTCAGGTACATTTGTGANNTCACTTAGGGGTAAAACCGCAATCATAGGAGCCGCCGATTCAGAAATTGGTGTGGTGCCCGACATGACCGCCACTGAGCTATGCATTCAAGCCTCAATGCGAGCACTAAACGACGCTGGTCTGCAGAAAAACCAAATAGATGGACTGATAACCTGCAACTCAATGGCGCAACCAATCATGTATCATGCCGAAGCCATCGCCGAATACCTGCAGATCTTTCCCCGTTATTGTATTTCTGTCGGCACCGGAGGAAGTACCACTTTCTCAATTGTACACCATGCTGCTTCCGCGATAGCGACGGGCATGGCCGACACCATTCTGATTACTATGGCTGACTCGCTTCGTAGTGGATTAACGCGCGAACAAGCCATGCTAATACAATCTGCATCAGGTCATCCTGACTTTGAACAACCTTATGGACCAACAGTCCCTGCATATTATGCGCTGATTGGGCAAGCCCATGCCGCAAAATATGGCACGACACCAGAACAATTCGCCAGTGTTGCAGTGACATGCCGCCGGCATGCATCCCTGAACCCTGACGCACAAATGCGAGAACCAATCTCCGTGGAAGATGTTATCAATTCCCGTATGATCGCCGATCCGCTTCATCTGCTTGACTGTTCGCTTGTATCAGATGGTGGCTCAGCGATAATCATGACCTCTGCAGAACGCGCTGAGGACTTCCCTCACCGCCCGGTGTATTTACTTGGGGTTGGTGAGGGACATGGTCATGAACACATTAGCCAAGCAAAAGACCTCACAACCTCTTCAGCAGTCGAGTCAGGCAAACGTGCCTTCGAGATGTCAGGCCTAACTGCTAAAGATATCGATTTTGCTCAACTCTATGACTGTTTCACGCCCACAGTCATAGTTGAGCTCGAGGATCTGGGTTTTTGCCCCAAAGGTGAGGGAGGANCTTTTGCAGCTTCAGGAGAAATCGCTTTAGGAGGAAATCTCCCTATCAACACTCATGGGGGTATGCTATCCCACTGTCATTCCGGCAATCCTGGCTCTATGTTTGCTCTTACTGAGACAGTATTTCAGTTACGCAACTCCTTGCCCAAAAACAGACAAATCGATAACCCCGAAGTCGCCTTGGTCCATGCAACCGGAGGTATTATGTCCAGCCATACGAGTCTGATCTTAGGCGTTGGGGTAAACTAGGTGGATAAAATACAACCGTCGACCAGTCACCTCAGCCAAACATATTGGGAAGCTTGCAAGCAAGGTTTACTCAGATTGCAATATTGTCTTAACTGCAGACAATATCAATTCTACCCTAGAATACTTTGCAATAATTGCGCTCAGAGTGAATTAGAATGGAAAGACGTCAGTGGCAAAGGAACCATTGCAAGCTTTACCATCGTTGCACGACCAGTCTCAAAAGCTTATGAAAGTCCCTATGTCATCGCGCTCGTGGATTTAGACGAAGGGCCAAGGATGATGAGTTCCATAGTTGATATTGGAGATAAAACCGTTAAGATTGGAGCAAAAGTGAGCGTCGCTTTTGAGCAATGGTCTGAAAAAATTACAATGCCTGTTTTTCGAATTATTTGACTTTGGAATTCCAAATGAGCCGAATTAAAAACAAACGTACTAAAGTTATTAACCCAAATGCATCTAGCGACTCATATGAAGCGAAGCAGCCCACTATTGACCTTGGTGTGCAATGCTACGATAAGAGCAGCTATTTCGATCAAAAAAGCATGCAAGCTGAATGGCATAAGATTTGGTCTCGAAGTTGGCTGCTGGCGGGAGTGGTATCAGACCTTCGCGACGTTGGTGATTATTTTCTTTTCGAGATTCTAGATGAATCCATCATTGTTACGCTGACTAAAGAAGGTATCAAAGCTTTCTACAATGTCTGTAGTCATAGAGGTGCGATACTTGTCGACGAACCGCGAGGGAATCAAAAGGTCTTTGTGTGCCCTTTCCATAACTGGACTTTCAGAAACACGGGAGACTTGATTAGAATTACCGATGAGGACACCTTTGACCCGCGGATCGTCGGACATAGACCGGGGCTGGTCGGAGTAGAATGCGAAATATATGCGGGTATTATTTTTATTAATCTTCAAGACAATCCGTCTCCCCTTAAAGAAGAGATAGGTTTGCCGGAAGGATACCTCGAAACCTATCGTATCGACAAAATGAACGTCGTGAGACATGTCGTGAGCGAATGGGGATCAAACTGGAAAGTTGGTGTAGAAGCTTTTTACGAAAGCTACCACCTGCATGCAGTTCATCCTGAGACCAAAGGGGTCATGGGAGATCTTAATGTGCAGTACGATTTATATCCATTCGGTGCTAGCCGAATGATCGTTCCCTTGGGGCAACCGAGTCCTCGAGTTCATGATCAAAAAACGGTTAGTGAAGGTCTGCAGTTTATGCTCAGTGAAGCTGGTATAGACCCAAGCACATTTAAAGGTGAAGCCGCTGATGTCCGGGGTGCTATCCAAAAAGCAAAACGCCAATATGCCGCAGCAAAAGGCCTAGATTACTCAGGATTCGAAGATGGTCAACTCTCCGATAGCTGGGCCACAGGCATCTTTCCAAATGTACAAATAGGCTGTCATCCGGAAGGAGTCTTTATTATGCGGTTTGTGCCACACCCTTTCGAGCCAGAGCGCTTTTACTATGACACCATGACGATGTTTATGCCGAGTGACGATGCCGCAAATGCGCCACTCTGGATGGGCCTGCCTGAAGGAACCGACATTAGCGGCCGAGTCCGACCACCTACAGAATATTATGATATCGATCAAGATCCTAACCTAGGACTGGTTCTAAGTCAGGATGCTGCATTCCTTCCTAAGGTTCAACGCGGGATGAGATCCAAAGGGTTTGTGGGACAGTTATGGGGCGAGCAAGAGCAACGCCTCAGACATTTTCATGTGGAATTGAACCGCAGACTTCAAATCGCATAAAACTCTAGAACTGTCTACTAGCCAGTCATAAGCAAGAACGACCTTTAGCTAGAGGCAAACTGTAACCTGTTGATCGTTTAGTCGATCAATATCTTTTCTCTGGGCCGACTATTGCAGTCAGCATCTGCTGATGAAATTCCTCGAAAAGTTCTTGGAACGGAGACGTTATAAGAAAATGAAAGGGGAAATATAACGCGCCAGCCAGACATAGCAACTGAAAGTCAATAATGGCGTCCATCCCATCCCACAACTGCATATATCCAGCGTAACCATTAACTAGACAAAGAATTGCGGCTAGTAATCCAAAATACAGCTCGTGACGAGTATGAAATAAATGGCCTAGCATATGAGGAAATACCAAAAAAACTGCGGCCACAGGATAAAGTATTATTAGAAAGATCGTTTTAACAGCACCCATAAAATAATAATCTCCTACTTTTATCTAGTTAAACTATCGACAGTATTTGTCCAAAGATTAATAACAAGTAGCTCGTGCTATATTTGATAACCACTCTTGCTTCTACCATCAATCAGCCAACTGATACAACT
>NZXB01000087.1 GCA_002701765.1 Porticoccaceae bacterium | reverse complement strand
ATCCTCAGGAATTTCTCTGGAATCTATCTCAAATCCCAGATCGCCATCAACAAGATAAGATGACCAAGCTACCGACCCAATCGAGGCATCCTCGGGATCGATGCCGGCTATTCCCGCGATGAGCCAATAAGACTTTGTCAGATCAAATCTCTGATCAAGGCCGAGAGCCATTATTGCCGAGGCTGACTTAGCTGTGCCCATTCCGGTGACTATTCCGAGAAGTTGCGAGTTAGGATTGTAGAACAGGTCGTGATGAGATTGCGGGAATTCGTATCTCTCGCTCAAATCGCGGCGAGTTTTCCAAAACTGGAACTCTCCGGGTTGGTCCCCTTCATCATCACCTAATTCAAAGTGCGTTACGATAACAACTTTTACGGGTTTGGAACTGNTGNGACTGTGGTTTGGATGCTGAAAATCAACACTTTTTNCCCNANGTGAAGAATTATTGTNNTCATNTGAGACGCAGGACACGACCAACACAACTGCGAAACAAAGCGGAACAACGCGTTCAGTCACNCGACATATCCAGCCTTTCATAAGTTTGTTTTAACTCCTCTCGCNCCAGCCACGATTAAGGCACTAACGGTTCGCAGCAATCCAATCTGCTTGTCGCTTCATATCCGATGAATATCTCATCCAGGCTTTCGCTGACTTTGATGTGCNGTCAAAAGCTGCAGCTTTTCGCAACGCTTNTCGGGCATCATCAAATTTCCCGAGTTCACTCTGCGCAATGCCAAGTATCAACCAAGCTTTGCCCGGACTTTCAAAGCTTTGNCCCAGTGCATTTTGCGTTGCTAACTCCGCTTCTGCCCACCTCGAAGATTCTAACTGGATTTGCGCAATCTGCATCCATGCGTCCCCATCCGCTTCAATTTCCGCCAATTTTTGCAGAGTAATTATCGCCTTATTTGATTCTCGCGCTTGAGTCCAGGCTTGAGCTTCCATTCTCAAGTATTCTGCAGTTTCTGGTAGCAATTGATCTGACATGGCAGCATCCAGTAATCTAGCGGCATGCTCGGGAATGCCTTGCATCAAAGCCAACTGCACCAGTGATCTCAAGGAGGACTCTTTATCCANGATTTGAGACTGAAAAGCTATTTTCAAGGTAGCGAGTGCAAGATGAGGTTTTTCCATGACCATGTAAACGCCGGCCAATTGCTCCCAGTAGCTCGATTTATCCGGCCAAATAGTTGTCATTCTTATCAAAGCCTGCGCGGCATCCGAATATTGTCTTAGCTCGTAGTGATTGGCTGCCAATAATTGAAACCAAGTCGCCTTAGGCTTCTCTGCTAANGATATAGCTTTAACAGCATAGGGTATTGACTGAGAGTGATTTTTCACCTGAGCATGTATATTGGCCATGAAAATATATTGATCGGCCTTTGGTTCCTCAAGTTGCATGAACCACGTCTCTGCAAACGTAAGCGCGTCCTCAAACTCACCCAACGCTGCATGGAGCTGAGCAACCATATATCCAACATTGTAGACGACATTTTGAGGCAATTTTTCAGTGTCTAAACTCCGTTTCAAATATCTAATCGCGCCCGCGAAATTCTCATTTGACATCACGGCGTAACCCAATGTTTGAAGNGTCAGGGCCTGATCCAATGAGCCCTCCTCCACTTCAACCAACAAAATCTTTAATCTTTCTATCGCAGCATTAAGTTGAGGCTTTTTCTCATCTGAGCCTGCCATAAGCTCCTGAATTTTAGTCAGTTCTCTGTAAGTTTTTGTTGAAACCGAGTCTGCCGAAATTGCCGGAATATAAAAAAGCAAAGTCAGAGCAACTGCTAGGATGCACAAATTGAGTTTTACACTGGCGGTATCCCTCAACGGTTACCTCCCAACTTGAACTCGATAGTTTGTTTTGCGCGCTGCTCTACCGGATTTCCATCTACCACCTTTGGTCTAAATTTCCATCGCTTCATGGCGTCCATGGCCGCTTTGTCAAAAAGGCGCTTGGGATTCGATTCGATAACACTGACATTAAAAACCGTACCGTCTGGTCGAATTGTTACGGCCATTGTGACAAAGCCCTCTATGCCAGCTTGCTTAGGACCGCGCGGATAGGAAGGNGGCACCTGAACGATGGGAATGACATCAGTGTCNAATCCTGACAGCCCACTCCCCTTNTGCAACGTTCCCAAAAATGGCCCGTCGCCTGAGTTAACAGATAAGCCGATTGACGGCATATCCATATTCATCCTTGGATTAAATGGAGTGATTTGATCTGCTAGGTCTGGGGTTTCCGGGGGTTGCTCAGGGGGAGGCGGCTCCTTTGGCGGCTGACGCTCTTTGGTTCTCAAATCCTCTGACTGTTTCACTCGCACAAAATTTAGGTAAGATCTTGATTTATCTGGTTTTTCTAGAACAGCGTCGGCTTTGATCATGAGTTGCATCAAGTAAAACAAGCTTAGTCCTATAAAAACAGCAACCGCAAAAAAGGCCGAACTCCTAAAGACAGTGACCATGATTAATAGCCTTTGTCGGCCGCTACTGAAACACTCTCTGCTCCAGCCAAGCGAGATTGGTCCATCACCTCAATGAGTGTTTCGGTTTTNGAATCGGCGTCGGCTACAATAATGACCGCCGCACCGGGATTTTCGGCGAGTCCTCGCTCAACGTTTGCCCTAACAGCTCTTTTATCGATCTGCCTTTTATCCATAAATATCTGATTCGCAGATGTGATTCCAATTTGGATGCTATTAGATTCTGTGACCACGGCAGTGTCAGCTTCAGGTCTACTCACATCAACACCGGCCTCCTTTACAAATGTGGAGGTGACAATGAAAAAGATAAGCATTATAAAGACCACATCCAACATCGGAGTAAGGTCAATCTGGCTTTCCTCCGCGTCCTCNGTAATTAACCGGACNGAATCGTCCATTTTAATCTCCAATCACAAGAAGCGCCTCAAGCCTTCGCATTCTTTGTTTATATATTCTGTCGAGCTGGGTAGAAAAAGGAATTGCTACAAGAGCAATCACCATCCCACTCATGGTTGGAATGGTAGCAGCGCTGACGCCATCGGCCATTGCCCGAGGGTTCCCAGAACCCATAATTGCCATTACATCAAAGACTTGAATCATTCCAGTCACCGTTCCCAAAAGTCCAAACATAGGGAGCAGCGCTATAATGGCAGGAATCAATTTGAGCCCTCTCTCCATCTCCAGTGCTACTTGATAAATTAGATGCTTTCTTGCCACAAGTGCAAACCAAGATTTTTTTTCAGCACGGCTTTGCCACGTCAATANAGCCTNCTGCACCTTCGCCTCATGATCTCGGAAAAAATAGTGATAGCGGTCGATAATAAGCCAAGACAACCAAATGGAAAGGAAAAGTATCGCGAATAGAACATCTCCCCCTTTGTCCAAAAAGTCCCTCAAAAGNTGGATAATCTCCATGTGTATAGAATCCCTTTATTTTTGATCTGATTCGGCTTTTTCAGCCAATAGGGCAAGAGAATGCTCACCTATTAGCTTGCCTAACGACGAAACTCTGCTTGTTAAAAAGCTGTGGCTCAGTAGGAGAGGTATAGCCGCACATAGCCCTAGAACTGTGGTAATAAGAGCTTGGGAAATGCCACCCGCCATTAGTTTAGGATCGCCGGTTCCAAAAAGTGTAATCGCCTGAAACGTCCCAATCATACCTGTTACAGTCCCGAGCAAACCCATCAGGGGCGCCACGGCCGCCAATACTTTCACTACCTGTAGTCCTTTCCTTATATCCGCCAAGTCAGCAAACATGACGGCGTCGACGCGACGTTTTATCGCTTCCAGATCCAAGTGCCTATTCTCATAATAAGCTATCATAATTCTGCCTAACGGGTTATCTGCATTTGGAGATGTAATATCCTTCAATTGCTTCCCCATCCTCACTCGTATTCTAGTGAGAGCTATCAATCGCTGCAAAACTAAAAGAAGGCCGAAACTTCCTACAACGATGATTGCATAACCAACTGTTTTTCCCTGTTCGATTCTCTCTCCCAAACTTGGGGATTGAACCAAAAGGCCTAACAGCGCGCCTCGGGATGGATCGATATAGAATCCTACTTGCTCCTGCGAAGGAGAACTATGTAGGTCATTTGCAGANGATCGNATATACCCCTGAGGCTGCCGAGGCAATTCCANGAGCTGATCCGTGTCTGATATGTAGTTAAGATAGNNGTCGCCACTGATNACGTTGAANGTGCCAACTCGAACAACATCAGCCGCATAGTTTTGTCCCCCNGGTTCCACGATTTCTGNCTCAAATCGACTGACCTGGCTCGATAAAGCCGTTTCTTCGAGTAAGAGGCTCCAAAGCAGCCGCATTTGAGGGATTGTGGGAACCTCCTCGCTCTCGGCGAGAACCGATATCGCTTGTTTCCTTTGAGGGTACTCCGCGGTTATCAGAGAGTCATAAAGCATGGTTTGTGTGTCATCCGCCATCTGTCTGAATACTCCAAAAAGTTCGCCAAGGTCGCCAACCCGTCTTGTCAAAGTAGCTTCTAATTCGGCCAATGAAGTCTCGTTTGCGTCGA
The DNA here is from genome assembly GCA_002701765.1 of Porticoccaceae bacterium. GTDB lineage: Bacteria > Pseudomonadota > Gammaproteobacteria > Pseudomonadales > Porticoccaceae > TMED48. Next base: position 4,698 of record NZXB01000087.1, on the reverse strand, counting down.
ACCTCTTTTTTAGTTCATCACGCAAGCTTTCTTGTTTGCTAACGTCCCCTTGGGCTTCTTTCATCATTTTTTGACGCTGCTCAGCCTCACTTTGGAAACGTTGCTCTCTGTCGGCGTTCCGCTCGGCTTCGTGTGACCGATTTTCTTGAACTCGCTTTAGTAATTCAAGCATGCCCTCTTCTGAAAAAGTTGGTCCATGCCAAAAGGAGCACAGCACCAACGCAGCGAAACATAAATATTCTAGTTTCAATTGTCTGACCATCATTTTTGTATTCCTGGAGCATTTATCGGGAGTTGAAGCAGCGCCGGGGGAGCTTGCTTTCGGGCTATCCTCAGACCGTCTCTCACTGGTCTTCTGTATTCATCCGGCAAGGTGGTCCAAGATCTGCTGTCTTTACCCCAAAGGCCGGTTTCAGAGCCGTCTAGGGTCTGATAATAGAGACCCACTCTTCCTATCCTCAAAAAATCAACGGAGCGGACATCTTTATCAACCACTAAATTTCCCCTGTAAGCCTCTATTGTTCTTCCATAATCTGCTTCAATCATATAAGCCTCCATAATGCGGCGGAATTTCTCTCCAACCGTCACATCTGCGCGATCAATTAAGACTTGCAAATTGTCAATCCGCTCTGTTCTTTCTTCGGTTAGAAATGGAGTGTCCTCGGTAAGGAGTTCCGCTAGTGTAGAAGTCATTTCAAGCATCAGCGGCAGTGCACCTGTCTCGATTGTTTCAATTTCATTTGTTTGTCTAATAACCGCAGCAATTTCTTCGGTCTGAGAATCGATCAATCGCTTAAGCTGCTTATTATAAATTGCAAGGCTTTCGGCACGCTGAAGCGCTGCTCTGTAGGCTTGGAGAGCATCACTGGCGACGTTATCATATTCGTTGATGCGAAGCTGACTGCCTGCAGCCTCGCGATCAGACTCAACCTGAGTGTCGATTGCCTCTTCGCTAGCGTGACCAGCGAGCGGAATGTAAACCGCAAACACAAGGGCTTTGATGAATCGGGTTAAAAAAATCATAGGTAGCTCACTTTTCTTCTAATCCGACTTAAACGCTGTGCCACTGGTTGCATGAAAAACAAAGGCATGCACACTCGACAATCGGAAATTTCTGGAAATAATCCACCGGCAATAAATGCTAATTGCCGTGTTGGATGGGTATAACACACGTGTTCTTCCTTAATCGATATCAAACTTTTTAGAACTCGGGTAGGTTGCACCTTGCACAGAAGATCAGCAAAAGCCGTGCCAATAAGATTTTTAGGGCCACCTCATCACTAGTTAATGGTCCTGAACGGGAATTTTTTGAGATGAAAAGATTTTAATTGACCTGTTTCGGTGCGTCTTGCGAAGGACTGATCTGATTTGGGGCGCCAGTTTTATCAATTGCCTGAAAAAAGTAATCGGAATATGGCCGTAAAGCGATGTTGTGTAACAACAGGCTGTATTTCGCCGCATTTTACAGAACGCTCAGTCAAGTGGCCTAAAACTTGTATCTTTGAGAACATAATCATGCAAAACTTAAAATTCTCTGTGAGCACTTATCATGGCTGAACAAAGGAATAATCACAAAAAACAGGAAACGGAGCTCACCTACTATCTAGAAGACCGTCCCGGAATTTTAAACGGATCGGTGGCTGCAGCTGGGCATCTGACCGCTATAGTTGCCAGCATTCTAACTGCTCCCCTGCTCATATGCGGCGTTCTCAATTTAGGTGCCACCGAAACACGCTACATATTGAGTGCCTCATTGATTGTCTCAGGGATAGCAACTTTTATTCAAGTCTACCGCATAGGTTACCTCGGTTGCGGAATGATAGCTGTCCAGGGCACTAGTTTTGCTTTCGTCGGGCCACTGGCATACCTCGCACCCCTTTATGTCAATGAGATCTCAGCGACCTTGTTCCTCGGTAAGATCCTAGGCACATGTGCGGTTTGCGGATTTGTAATAATGATTGCTAGTTTTTTCTTGGACAAATTACGAGCCGTTATAACTCCAACTGTTGCTGGCACCGCGATCATGCTGTTGGGCATTACACTTCTTCAATCAGCGCTTAAAAATTTTTCCTTTGCTTTGGAAGGAGCTGACACTCCGATGTTTTTTATAGTCGGGTCTGAAGCGGCGGTCACATTATTAACAATTGCTGTGCTATCGCGTCTTAGAAAATCCTTAATCAGAGTGGCATGCATTCCGCTTGGGCTGGCGGCCGGCTGCTTTACCGCTCTTGTCTTTGGAGACTTAAATTTGTCTCTAAACGATCCAAGAGAATCAATTTTCGTTATAACTCCAATGAATTTCTCTCTTGGCTTTGATTTTTTATTGATGTTGCTTTTACTGCCTATCTTTTTGGTATCCTTGACCGAAAGTATCGGCGATATCACAGCCACTTCCATGGTTTCCGGGGAGCCGATTTCTGGTCCTCGCTATCTTGAGAGGCTCCAAGGTGGTATTCGAGCCGATGGTTTCAATACTGTGCTCGCATCTGTGTTTGGGACATTTCCTAACACAACTTTCAGTCAAAATAATGCGGTAATCAAAATAACTGGTATTGCAAGTCGTCAAGTAGGAATAATTCTGGCAATTATGCTTGTTGCGCTCGGATCAATGCCCCAGATCAGCCATCTCTTCACCCTCATACCAGCTGGAGTTCTTAACTCTGCGACCGGATTTTTATTCTCACTGATAGCGTATACGGGATTGCAGATAATTCTTCAGAATAACCATGGAAAAAGCATAGATGTCTTATTGATCTCGTGCTTTTCCGCATTCGCCCTGTCTGGATTAATAAACTATGCTCCATTGCTGTCTGACAGCTTGCCACAGTATGCTTCCATTGTCTTAGGATTTCCCGTTGCTACGGGGACGTGCCTGGCAATTCTTCTTGACTATAAGCTACGTCCCCAAAAGCCATCGCAGTGATCGGAGGTGACTCCGAGACAACTTCGCGATCAAGAATAGTTTACATTTATTAGCAACGCATCATCTATCCCTCATAATTGAAGCGCCAAAGTAAGTTCTTTTTGAACGACTGCTCTTTTTGTGTGCAATCATTTTCAATTTAGCACCAATAGTGCGCCAAAAATTATGTTAAACAAAGCCATGAATATTCTTTCCTCAAAAAGTGACCGATGGAAAAGGTCGCATTTTCATGCACTTATGAATAATGCACTGCCACCAAAATAACTTGGTATAAATTTTGCGAACAACGAGTAAGAAACGTGAAATTTTTTTAAAAAGGGGAGACTAAAATGAAACCTACACTAGCTAAAACACTTAACATTTTTCTTGTTATCGGAACTTGTTTTCTGAGTTTTCTAGCGCTAGCCGATGAGGATGTGGCTGAACTCGAGGACTACACCGTGATTGATGTCAACGACGATTTGTCAATCCTGCCAAGTGAGCCCTCGGAAGGAGCGTTTGGCCTGAGTTTACCCTTGTTGGAAACACCCAGATCGGTCACCGAGGTGAGTGACGATCTTGTCAAAACTTTTGCACTGCGGAGTGTGGACGACCTTGTACGACTTACGCCCGGAGCGTTTACAAATTCGTTTTTTGGCATAAGAGGAGCAATGGATATCCGAGGGCAACAGGCCGATAATTATTTTAGAGGGTTCAGAAGAATCGATAATCCGGGAGCTTTCAACACAATTATTAGAGGCGCGCACTCTCTGGAAATTTTAAGAGGCCCCGTCTCACCTCTCTATGGGGTTGGAAGTGTGGGAGGCCAGCTCAACTACTCTCCCAAAACGGCCAAAGTAGACACGGCTAAGTACATTACTGAGCCCACGGGAAGGGTCGACGTCACTCTTGGGACTTACAAGCAAAGAATCCTTGCGGCAGAATACGGAATGCCTTTCAAGATGGGAGAAAATCAAGGCGGTATGTATATTTTTGCTGAGGTTGAGGATTCTGAATCTTTTTATCATGGCTATGCGCCAACAAGCGAGCTTGTTCAGGTCGCATTCGACATGGACGTTGGGGACAGCACTTACATCGAGTTTGGTTATCAGCAGCAGACCACAGACAGCATTCAAGTACCTGGCTGGACGCGCGTGACGCAAGATCTGGTCGATAATGGAACCTACATCACTGGAACTCCGCACCCAAGGAACGATCCGAGTAACCCAATTGGCGCTGACAGGTTAACCCCACAAGAGTCCGGTTTTTTGGCGCCATTCGCTGGGCGGCAGATCAATAACTCGTTTTCTGGCGTTACCAACTGGATGATTCCAGCCGCTTCGGCACCGCCGTTTGCTTCAACTGGTCTGCAATACTGCTTTAGGGGTGCATGCCGAGACATGGCGTATTTTGGCTTCATTGACCCAGCGCTTACAAATCCGGGGACTGCGCAGATCGATCATAAAACGACCTTTATCGACGACATAGACTTTGCAGACACGACGGCTCGGACGGCATATTTCGACATTGTGCGCACGATGGACAATGGCATGGTCTGGAAGAACCAGCTTTTTTATGACTACCTCGATCATACTAAGTACCAGAGTTGGGGGTTCACTGCTGATTACCCTGGCGCCGAAATAATGGAGTTCAGGTCTAGTTTGACTTTTGAAATGGAGTCTATGTCTGTTTCTAGCAACACCATCGTGGGGATAAGTTATCGGCGAGAGGACCTAGACCATAAGGACGCGTGGTTCGACGAAAACTTTGATCGCCGAGATATGCTTGTTGGACCC
>NZXB01000086.1 GCA_002701765.1 Porticoccaceae bacterium | reverse complement strand
ATTTCATGGTCCGAGAAAGGGGCTTTTTGGCCCAAGCCAAGTCTTAGCAGACAGGTTTTTTAAGCCGCTGCTGATTTTTTGTTCTCCGCTGGAATACCTTTTTCCTTGCCGAGGCTTTTGAAGAATGCATTCAATTCTTCATCATCCTTTGCCTCGAGTACTTTATCGACCCACTTGTAAAAATTTTGATTTCCCTTCTCATTGAGACCAAACGTCAGCTCTTTCAGCCCGCCACCCATCAATGACTTGACTTGAGATCTGCCCATATTATAGTCCTCCTGACCCACTATCTCCTCAAGCAGATCGAACTGTGCCGTCGCATTGGCAATTCCCTCAGGATCAGTCGGTGGTGTCTCCATCAAATAATATTGGGTGGTAAAGTGCTCGTTAACATCGTCTCCTGGGTAAAGCACCGAGAGCATAACCCCGCGGTGACCGGGAACACCTTCATCACTCCCTTCAAGATCCCGATCTCCGCCGAGAAAAGATGCTATAGAGGCATGCGGGAAGACGGTCCAAACACCATATAGCAATGTCTGCATATCCCAATCATCCTCAGGTTTGTCAACTAAGTCAGACATATAACCGAGCACCGCTCTAACTTTGTCTTTGGATAGCGATACCGTGCAAACCCGTTGGTGTGGCCCCCAGGAATAATAGAGGGGTCTATTAGACACCTTGGGGCCAAAGGTATTTTTATGGAGTATAGGCACATGGTAGATATCCAAGTATCCGTCATAACCGGCCTTCCAATTTGGGCCTGAGATGGTTCGCTGGGCGAAGAGAGACCAATTTTCAAAACCGAAATTAGCAATCATTTTGTCGTAGTCTGAAATAAAAACATCAAAGTCGATTTTGGAATCCGGGTTGAGGATCCCCCATATAACCCCTGCCCTTTCATAGACTGGAAATGAAATTAGGTTGAAGCAATTTTTGTCAATCTGGCCGAAATCATGAGATGAGGCAACACCGATCAATTTACCCTCATTGCTGTAAGTCCACCCATGGTATGGGCAAGTAAATCTTTTTGCATTGCCTGACTTTTCCGATGAGATCAGGGCTCCCCGGTGAGCACAGGTGTTCAAATGACCCTTTACCGAGCCATCTGCTGTGCGAGTCAAAATGATAGGAGTTCCGACGATTTCCATAGTTTTAAAGTCGCCAGCATTTGCAATCTCAGCGCTGGGACCCAAAACAATAGGCAACCGCTTGAAAATCAGATCTTTCTCTTGTTGATTTCTGGTTTTGTCGAAGTATACCGACGCAGGAAGCTTATAAAAGTCATCCGCTTTTGCAATTGTTTTGGCGTGCCCATGACTGAGAACGTCTCTCGCCATTCTAACTAACGTCTCTCTGCTCATTTTAATTTCCCCGAATTATCATTCGATCAAATAACTAACACCGATTATTGCAAATAGTTTCGCTATCATGCAACTCCTTCCCGAGATCAGATTTGACGATCCGATAGCCCAGATAGATCATCTTACTCACGGCAGATAATCCGTTATCCAAGCTGGACTTTGGCCTTTTGTTAACTTCTCAGGCCAATCAGCAGGTCTTTTGTCTCCATAAATTCGGATCCGATCGTCGCTAACGATAGCATCACGATAATCATCCACGCCCACATAATACATGTAGGACATTTCACGGAAACTTATCTGCCATCCACGTTCCGTCCGCCTGTATTTGTCTTGATAGCGAAGTGCTACAACCGACGCATCGCCTTGTCTGGAAACCTCCGCATGCGAAGTCACAAACCCTTGAGCAGAATCTTTGTCATCTTCAGAGAACTTAATAACATGGCTGTGAAGCACATGATTGGTAGCCCCGAGAACATTGAAACGTTCTTGATATGTGTGACATATTGAATTTAATCCCTCGGCATTAAAAACCCCATCAGCGGAGCGAAGAATTCCATCAGTCGTGAAGATCCGTCGTATACCCTCAAAATCTCGTTCATCCATAATGACTCCATACATGATTGCAAGCGTTTTGATATCCTCTCTGTCCTCTAACCTTCGCAACCTTTGCTCTATGCTCATATCCCCCTCCTCAATAATTTTGCTGTTTTAATAACAGGAATTTCTTCTTTCAAATTGGCGATGCCGTTTTGCGATTAGCAGGTAAAATTTCTATTGTTAGATATTAAAGCCGCTAACCTCGAAAAAGTTGATTTTTCTGCTTTTTGAAGCGAGATTCTACCATCAGCTACGCCATATTTCAGGAAAACGAATCCAGACATTTGTATGCAAAATAGGATAAAATATGGGCATGGATAGGATTTCAGAGCAGCATCAATACCCCGACAAGATTCATGCTTACAGCACAGTCTCAGTGCTCGTGTTAGCAAACATAATGTCATTCATTGACAGACAAGTTCCAGCGATGTTAGTCGGCCCTATAAAAGCTGACTTCAATATTTCAGATTCGGAGGTAGCATTTCTCATTGGATTTGCCTTTTCAGCAACCTATGCAATTATTGCGTTACCAATAGGTTTCGCCGTAGACAGAATGAAAAGAAAAATCGTTCTCGGTTCCGGCATACTGCTTTGGTCCTTTATGACCATGGCCGCGGTTTTTGCCACATCATATAAAAGGTTATTGGGAGCTCGAATGGGTGTTGCCGTGGGTGAAGCCGTGATAGCGCCTGTGAGTGTTTCACTGGTTAGTGATTCCTTTCCAGAGCACCAACGAGGAAAGGCTATGGGGGTCGTTACAGCAGGCGTTTATATCGGTATCGGTATAAGCCTGATTGGCGGAGGCTACCTCATAGACTATCTTACGGATCTGGGCGGTTTCACTTTGCCCTTTGTGGGTCATGTTAAACCATGGCAAGGCGCTTTCATGATTGCAGGCTTCCCGGGAATAGTAATTGCCCTTAGCGCACTCGCCCTTAAAGAACCATCGCGCAAACAGATCATTCAACACACACAGAGCAACGTGATTGGAAAAGACTTGATCGATCACATCAAAAATCACAAAAAAACTTTATTCTATTTGCTGACTGGATTGCTATTTATGGCGATGATTTTTTACTCATTTTCCGCTTGGGCACCCACAATGATGGTACGAACATATGGATTAAGTCTTTCCGAAGTTGGAATGAAGTTAGGTATTATAACTATCCTAGCCTCAATATTCGGCGCCATAGCGGCAGGAACAGTGGCTGATAAATTAACTGAAAGAGGTCACAAAGATGGTCCAGCGCGGGCAGCAATGATCGCATGCCTTTTTGCGCTGCCCGGAATAGCGCTGGCACCGCTAATGGAGTCAATTACCGCTGCTTGGGTCTTACTAGCCATTTATCTCTTCTTTATCAGTTCATATGCGACGCTTGGTCTTCTGTCGGTTGGAGCCGTATCTGGCTCAGCAGTGAAAGGACAAATGACAGCTTTTTTTGCGTTACTTATGATGATAAGTGGAATTCTTGGACCTCAGATAACCGCCGGATTTACCGACTTTGTTTTCATGGATGAGAGCAAACTCAATTGGTCTGTAGCCCTGACCGGAGGATTAACTCTTCCGATTGCAATATTCCTATTTTTCCTGAGTTTGCCGCATATAAGGAATTCCATAGATAGGCTTGAAGATTGAGGCAGATTGTGTCCTGTTCCTCGATCAGGGTAACTGAGTCTCATAATCGATTAGTCTCAAGCTCTGGTCTTGATGTATTTCGCGCTTCTTGTTTAAATCTTTAACTGCTCTTTCGAGTAGGTTCCCTTTTTCGGCAAGCTTTTCGTAATGCTCGTCCGAAAATTTCTCTGGCACCTCTCCTGAGAAAAAAGCAAAAATATCCTCCCATGACTCACTTAGCAACTCCGCTGGCGAACTCACGGATTCATTACTCCAATTCCAGTCATCGTAGTATCGCTCAATGTGAGGAAGTGCGGAATTAATATTTTGGAATACAGATGCCATCAATCGATTTTTATATCGCACATCTATATCTGAAATAGTTTTAGCCATACACTTTCTCCAATCGTTTTCAGTCATGCATTGAACTTTGTTTCAAGCGCTTGGGGGATAAAAAAAGTTTTTTCTGACAGCGAATCTTCGTAATATCACTCCAGTCTCCCTCGAATTCCAAAGCGGATAACGTGCACGTGGGGTAGTTACCAATCGATTCTCCGGAAAGAAATTCATATACAATTTGTATAGTGGGCATATGGTTAATAATAAGAATTGAGTTCGTTGATTTCGNCTGAACCTTTAACAAATCCAAGATGTAATCGCAGTTACAGTGGTAGAGGTCGTCTAAAAACTCGGCATCCACATANTCGCCTGCCTCATCCAGCACTAAATCATGAGTTTGGGTCGTCCGAACGGCNGCACTGCAGTAAATCTTGTCAAAGTAATAACCCTCAACTGCNAGGTACNNACTCAAACGCTCAGCGTCCTCTAACCCCCGTTGATTTAGCGAGCGATCAAAATCTGTTATATTGGGATTACTCCAATCAGATTTAGCGTGACGAAGAAGATAAACCGTTTTCATAAAAAACTCTTTAAATGATAAGAAGTCGAGGGAGNCATGTTACATAACAATAAAAGAATTTTAAAATTAACAGCAGTTTTTGTCTTTATAGCTCTGGCTAATAGTCTTGCCTCTTGCCGCGGAAACGAAGATTCAATGACCGAANACACNGCTAATGAAACCATATCTNACGGAGAAAATAGAAATTCCTTTGCTTCGCAATATGCGCCAACCGTATTTCCTGCCGACGTGGTTACGAAATTATCAGAAGAAGAACTGGCAGAATTAGAATATTCTCCACCTATAGCAAATAGCACTACCCGACTGTTTTGGGGTGACACTCATCTTCACACGCACCTTTCAGTTGATGCCTACTTGAGAGGCACGCGACTGACGCGGGAAGATGCTTACAGGTTTGCTAGAGGCAAAATAGTAACCTCAGATAACGGCATGAAGGCTCAACTTAGGCGTCCATTGGACTTTCTAGCGNTCGCCGACCATGCTTCGCAACTCGGAATACTACCCAGATTAGCAGCAGATGACCCTTTGTTGAAAGATTGGGCAATNGGGCAAAGATGGACAAAATTTTTAAAAGAAGGAAACATCGTGCAAGTAGGCGTTGAGTGGGCAGAATCAATGAGCACCTCTCCCGATCCAAAATACCTAAATGAATCCGAGGTAAGGCGATCGATCTGGAATGATGTAGTAGAAGACAGTGATAAACATAACATTCCAGGGTTATTTACTGCCTTTGTAGCACACGAGTGGACGTCAGCACCGGAGGGCGACAATTTGCATAGAGTAGTGCTTTTCAAGGATGGTGCCGGAATAGCATCTGAGAATATTCCCTTCTCCGCTCAGGATGGTGACGACCCTGAGCAACTTTGGGCACACCTTGANGAATATGAAAAACGTACTGGAGGTGAAGTGATTGCTATTCCTCACAATAGTAACGGAAGCGGTGGACAGATGTTTGCTCCCGTCCGCCTTGATGGCTCTGAAATGAATGCACAATATGCAACGACGAGAGCTAAGTGGGAGCCCGTCGTCGAAGTGACCCAAGTAAAAGGAGATTCAGAAACACATCCATCTGTTTCTCCAGATGACGAGTTTGCTGACTTTGAATCTTGGGACGAGGGGAATCTCGCTCAAACTAAGAAGAGTGTGCTATCGCATTTTCAATATGGGTATGCTAGACCAGCCCTGCGAGAAGGTCTGAGACATGAGAGTAAGCTAGGAACAAACCCCTTTAAATTTGGAATGATTGGCAGCACTGATTCTCATACAGGACTTGCCACAGCCGACGAAGATAACTTTTTTGGTAAGTTCGGCGAGTCATTACCGCAACCGACGCGCTATGCCAATCAGATGTTTGCAGTGCTTAATGAAGGTTTCTGGTTCGGCGCTTCAGGCCTTGCAGCAGTCTGGGCAAAGGAAAATACTCGGGAGGAAATCTTTGCAGCTATGAAACGCCGAGAGGTCTACGCAACATCTGGTCCGCGAATCAGTGTTCAGTTCTTTGGTGGATGGGACTTTGCGGATGANGATATCACGACGCCCGACCTTGCCGACACCGGTTATAGGAAAGGAGTCCCCATGGGAGGTGACCTTGTAACAGCACCAAATGGCAAATCTCCTAAGTTTTTANTATCTGCAGCAAAAGANCCGGTGGGCGCTAATCTGGACCGAGTTCAAGTCATTAAAGGTTGGNTAGACTCNGACNGGAATACCCATGAAAAAATCTATGATGTCGTTCTTTCCGATAATCGCAAGCCTGGTGAAAGCGTCCAAAATACGGTTGACCTTCAGAAACCATCATATAGTAACAGCGTGGGCTCCACCCATTTTGATAGTATTTGGAGNGATCCCGACTTTGACCCAACATTAAGCGCGTTTTATTACTTAAGAGTACTTCAGATACCAACGCCTCGCTGGACCGCCTATGATGAGATCAAGTTTCAAGTGAATATGCCGGAGGAGATCCCAAGGATTGTTCAGGACAGAGCTTATACTTCGGCTATTTGGTACACTCCATAAAGGATGCTCTCGGTCACCTGGTGGCTCGGGCAACGTGAAAGTCAAATGCTTGAGAGGGGACTCCACGTCGGCTAACAACNAGGTTAATGAATCGTCTTATTTGATGCCAAGAAAGACTTCAATAAAACCAATTCTTGGTAGGTGCACACAAAAAAATGCTTTAGTAGTGATCGNTTATTGATTGATCCTCNAGAAATTCCCAGCGCGCATAACAAGCGTTTAGTTGCTGTTGTAATCCGGCTAGACGCTGTTCCACCGGAGCCGTGACTGAGCGATCCGACTCATAGAACGAGGGCTGATTGAGCTGTTCGGAGATTTCAGTGATTGCCCCTTCTAGTTCCTCGATCTGCGTCGGCAGTTGCTCCAATTCACGTTGATCCTTAAAAGAGAGTTTTTTAACACTACTTCTATTGGAGTTACGTGTCGTAGACACGTTCTTCTCAACCGCGCGCGGCACCGAACATTTCTGCACCGGCCGTTGACGTAGCCAATCATCATAGCCACCCGGGCAACTGTTGATGACCCCTCCACCTTCAAACACCAGTGTGCTAGTCACGACGTTGTTTATAAAAGCACGATCATGACTGACAAGAAGAATGGTTCCCTGATAATCGATTAGCAGTTCCTCGAGAAGGTCTAGGGTGTCAATATCGAGATCGTTGGTTGGTTCATCAAGCACCAAGACATTAGAAGCAATGGTAAAAAGTTTGGCTAGCAACAGACGGTTCCGCTCGCCACCCGACAGTGCACTCACAGGCTGGCGACAACGATTTGGGCTAAAAAGAAAATCTTTAAGGTAACTCAAAACATGACGTGACTTCCCTCTTATTTCGAGCATATCTGCCCCGTCGGAGACACTATCCTGAACAGATTTACTCTCATCCAAAGTAGAACGATATTGGTCAAAATAGGCAATAGAGAGATTCGTGCCTGTTTTCACGACACCCTTATCTGGTAAAAGTTCACCAAGCAATAACTTCAGCAGCGTGGTTTTTCCTGCACCATTTGCTCCTATCAGGCCAACTTTATCACCCCGCTGTATGACTGTGGAAAAATTCTGTACTATATTTTGGCCACCATCGAAGGCAAAGCTGATACTATCTGCTTCGGCGATAATTTTTCCGGATCTCTCAGCCTGCTGAATAGTGATCCTTGCCAGGCCTTCTTTTCTTCGCCGCTCCGCATAATCTTTTCGCATGGCTTCTAATGCCCTGATACGACCTTCGTTACGAGTGCGTCGCGCTTTTATACCCTGCCGAATCCACACTTCTTCTTCAGAGAGCTGTTTGTCGAAAAGCGCGTTATGTTTGGCTTCAACTTCGAGCATCTCTTTTTTTCGGAGGCTATAGGCGTGGTAACTGCCTTTAAATTCAGTTAGTTTGCCCCGATCAAGCTCAATAAATCGAGTTGCGAGATTGCCTATAAAACGTCGGTCGTGGCTGACAAAGAGCAACGCACCCTTCCATTTAAGCAGGAATTTTTCAATCCACTCAATCGCTTCGATATCCAGATGGTTCGTAGGTTCATCCAATAACAGTAAGTCCGGACTGCAGACCAGCGCACGAGCCAGCATTACACGCCGCTTAAACCCACCGGAAAGGTTTACAAATTCGGCATCAGCTAAAAGATTCATATTCGTGATAATCGATTCAACCCGCTGAGTCATATCCCAACCATCAAAACGATCAAGTTCCTCTTGGACTATCTCTAGCTCTTGTATGGCCTGACTATCCGATCTCTCAGAAAGCTTTGTGGTCAATTGATGGTAACGTTGCGCTAATTTCCCCTCGGCACCGAGACCATCGGCAATTACATCGAAGACCGTGCCAGCGGTGTCTTGAGGCACCTCTTGCTCTAGATGCGTTATTCTGACTCCTGCAGAGAGTCTCAGAAAACCGTCATCGACCATCACCTGCCCCGCCACAACCTTTAGCAATGTGGTCTTGCCAGCACCATTACTTCCAATCAAGCAAACACGCTCGCCCGATTCAATGGCTAAACCAATATGATCAAGAAGCGGAGGTTTACCATAGCTGAGGGAGATATCGTGTAGTGTCACCAATGGCATAAATTAGAAGCCGTCTGCACCATGAAAGAGATCCAGCCGAAGCGGTCTTGTCATCAAAAAATTAATATTGGCTGTAAAATCTTCGAGCACCGAGAGAGCATGCTTCTCCACCGAGCAGTCAGCCCTCGCACTGGATACCTGTTCCACGGAGGCCACAGTATCCGTTGGGATTCTTCGCCAAATACTGCTGATGATACCGCTCCGCATAGTAGTAGCCGGAGGCCAGTTCGACCTCGGTCGTAATGCTGCCATAACCAATAGCCGTAAGTCTAGGCTGAACAGCCGACCTTGATGCTAAGGCGATCTGCAGTTGGTCGTTATTATTGCAATAAATTCCCGACCGATATTGAGTCCCGATATCATTCCCCTGCCGCATGCCTTGGGTTGGGTCGTGTGATTCCCAGAATACCTTCAGCAGACTAGCAAGACTGATTGTCTTCGGATCGAAGACCACCAATACACCCTCAGTATGACCAGTCAAACCTGAACATGTCTCTTCATAAGTAGGATTAGGCGTATAACCCCCAACATAAACGGCCGCAGTAACAGAAACACCATTCTGCTGCCAAAAACGACGTTCGGCACCCCAGAAACATCCCATAGCAAATATAATAAGCTCGCTATCTATCTGGAACGGTGGTCGCATAGGTGTTTTATTTATGTAATGAAAGTCATCAATCTCTAATGGTTCGGAACGACCTTCGAGGCAGCTTTCACGCGTTACCATTTGCTTCGAAAAAAACATCTTTGCGCTCCTCTTGAACTATTCATTTTCTATAGAATGCGGTTTAACTTTCGCCACCGTTGTTGTGTATCCCAATTGTTTGCTGATCAAAGTCCATCGCCAATTGATCAGTACTCTTTGCTGCATCATTACGGACCAACTCCAGATTGCTCAGATAATCCGCGTCAATATCATCGGTAACGTAATTACCATCAAATACGGAACACTCGAAATCCTCGATTTCTTGATTTCCCTCAGAGGCCGAGGCAACCAAGTCTTCTAAATCCTGATATATGAGCCAATCAGACCCGATAGCCTGTCCAACAGCCTCATCACTCTTCCCGTGCGCTATGAGTTCAGAAGCAACAGGCATGTCTATGCCATAAACATTTGGATATCTTACAGCAGGCGCTGCTGAAGCAACGAAGACTTTTTTTGCGCCTGCATCTCTGGCCATCTGGATAATTTCTTGCGATGTGGTACCTCGAACAATAGAATCATCGATGAGCAACACATTTTTACCTTTGAACTCAAGAGTAATCGCATTGAGCTTCTGTCGAACCGATTTCTTTCGCTGTTTTTGACCAGGCATGATAAATGTCCGACCGATGTAGCGATTTTTCATAAAGCCCTCACGCAATTTTACCCCCAAACGCTCGGCCAGAGCTTGTGCTGATACCCTACTCGTATCCGGAATAGGAATTATCACGTCTATTTCGTGATTTGGAACGCTCCGTAGTATTTTATCGGCGAGCCTTTGGCCCATGCGGAGTCGGCACTTATACACAGAGATATTATCCATCATCGAATCGGGTCGAGCGAAATAGACATGTTCAAAAATACATGGAACTAAACGCCGATGCTGAGCACACTGCTTAAGATGCAAATCCCCCTTTTTATCGACGAAAAGAGCTTCTCCAGGTTGCATGTCACGTATCAAGTTGAATCCAAGATGATCAAATGCAGCACTTTCCGAAGATATCGCATACTCAACGCCATACTGACCGACTCGCTTGCCGAAACACAGCGGCCGAATGCCAAATTGATCGCGAAATGCAAATAAACCTTTATTCGCGACTAAACCAACCACGGCATAGGCACCCCTGCAGCGTCGATGCACATTCTCTACAGCCGCAAAAATGTCAGAGCTTTCAGGCTCTAATCTACCTTGAATTTGCAACTCATTGGCAAATACATTGAGCAATACTTCTGTATCAGAATCAGTATTCAGATGCCGGAGATCTACTTGTGTAATATCATTTCTTAGCTTGTCGGTGTTCGTTAAGTTCCCATTGTGAGCCATACATATGCCATAAGGAGAGTTAACGTATAAAGGCTGCGCCAGAGCTGGGCCATTGCTGCCGGCAGTCGGATAGCGCACATGACCGATTCCAAGCCTTCCGACTAACCTCATCATTTGTCTGCGGTCAAAGACGTCTCTAACCAAGCCTTCAGATTTGCACTGGTAAAACTGACCTTCATGTTCAGTGATCATGCCAGCGGCATCTTGTCCGCGATGCTGCAACATTGTTAAAGCATCATAAAGTTGCAGATTAATATCAGAAACACCTGAGATACCGAAAACGCCACACATTTAAATTATCCAACTCATTAATAATGCTGCCATCCAAGTCAACACATCAGCTCCAACAATTTTAAATTGCTCGAAGTAAGGAATTAAGGACGATGTCAACCACCATTGTTCATTTTCCACATCTATTAAATACGGTGCCGTAATCACTAGTGCTACTACGATTAAAGCCCCTCTTGCTATACCAAAAATAAATCCAATTAAACGATCAAAAAACCCCAAACCAATAGATTGAACAAGTTTGCTTATCATATTATTTATGATCGAACCAATGAACATTATTGCAAAAAACAGTCCGAAAGTGGCTACAGCATATCGAATCGGCTCGATAGCAATGTTATCTGCTAAGTATTCCGAAACTACTCCATTAAAGCTCGCCGTGAGCGCTATAGCCATTAACCATAAAAATAAAGACAGAGCCTCCTTAACAAATCCTCTAAACACGCTCAAAATTGAGGAAAATGTGACAATAGAAATAATTACATAGTCTACATTTGTAAAGATCAATTTATATACCAGTTGAGTAAGCTATCGGACAAACTGCATTATCACGGCATCAGTACTAAACGCTTTATCTATTGCTATTTTTTCATATACCATTCTTCTCCGATCTATTTTTGGCCCAACGTAAACATAATAGCTGGCGGTGTTAGTGTCATCTGCTATATGAATAAAAGCACTATGTCCTCGTTCTCTTAATTCTTGCATCATGACTTTTGCCTTATCTGATTCGGCAAAGTTTTCGACTTCTAAAAGCCACAGCAATGGAAGATCATCATCATCCAATCCAATATTCGGGATATCACTAGAGTCAATCACTTGAAGCGTCTCGGGATTAAAAAGTTCCCTTACTGGAAAAGAGCTTTGAGGGCCATTTTTAATATCCATTCCTTCAAAATTCACTGTTTTAATAAATGGTGCTGGCGGTATTTGGGTCGTTTTATTTATTTCGTAAGACTCTGACAAAAAGGTCATAGACAACCAAACAATGGCTGGCACCATCGCGCAGCAAATTGCTATATTAAATAATCTCATGCGCCTATGCCCAATCGCCCTCGGGTTTAATAACTCTAAGGGCGTCTGCCACTGTATGGAAAGACCCCATAACTAATACGGTATCACCCTCGCACGAAGTCCTGATAGCATCNAAGAGTGCTGACTCAATAGTTTCATAAGCTGATCCCGCCAGACCCCTATTGTATAACACTTTAAGCATTTCGTGCTCACGCATAGCTCTCGACGAACAGCTGATTTCAGCTATTCGCCAAGATTTGATTAATGGCTGCAATGAGTCAACTATCCCATCCCAATCTTTGTCATCCAAGACTGAAGCAACCGCAAAAATGGAACCACTTAGTTTTTCTAATCTTTGGGCAAGCATTCGTGCTGCCGCNGGATTNTGAGCTACATCNAGAATTATAGACGTGCCATTAAATTGTGCCCTCTGATAGCGCCCCATCAATTCAATCTCATTTAAAGTATCGCTNGATATACCGCAATCTATTGCTAACTCAGCCGCGATAAGCGCCTGTAAAGCCAGGGCCTTTGAATTGATTGGAATGCCTGTNTCTTTTAGATTCTCAAATGTAGCAGGTTTACTAGAACTTGTCTGACAAATAATCTCAGAGTATCGCCCATGTGNCTGAATATGAAANTGNTCTCCAATCTTCAAGAGCACNGCATCAGTCTTCGTTATAAAAGGCTCATAACAATTAAAATATGAGGATTCACCCCATACAAGAGGACGATTGGCTCGCGCTATTCCGAGCTTTTCTACTGCAATCTCAAGCANAGTTTCCCCCAACCAANNCTGATGNTCGAAATCAATNCTGCTGACAACAGCNACGTCTGGATCAACTATATTAACAGCATCAAGACGCGCTCCAAGACCAACCTCAAGTAACTGAACCTGAATATCGGCCTCCAAAAAAAGCTTTAGCGCAGCCAGCGTTCCGTATTCAAAATAAGTAAGTGGTATTCCTTTACTAGCATCATGAATAATCTCAAAAGCTTCAACAAGGTCGTTATTAGATACCATCTTTCCATTAATNCGAATACGCTCGTTATAACTNAAGAAATGAGGCGATGTGTAGCTGCCAACCGANTAATTGTGAGCTAACAGCAGTGCCTCCATACANGCCACTGTTGATCCTTTTCCGTTCGTGCCAGCAACCGAAATAGTCTTAGGTTTTTCTTTTNTCGATCTGAGCTNGGGAATATCTGATGTCAAACGCTTCCAAACTATATCTACACGCTCCAAACCAAGTTGAACAGGTTTTTCATGTTGATATTCTAGCCTTCGCAACCAAGATGCTAAAGAAGTGTCAGGCATTTACTGGTTCAGGTAAATTTAAAAATTTTGAGATGATACTTGCAACACGTTCACGTAAGTCTTGTCTCGCCACAATCATGTCTATATGGCCGTTTTCTAACAGGAATTCACTNCGTTGAAANCCCGCGGGTAATTTCTGCCGNATNGTTTGCTCAATAATATTTGGCCCCGCAAATCCGGCACGCGCGGCTGGTTCTGCAATATTTACATCTCCTAACATTGCAAGACTGGCAGATACACCGCCATAAACCGGATCAGTCATGACNGATATNTAGGGCAATCCCGTGTCCTTCAAACGCTGGAGTACAGCACTAGTTTTAGCCATCTGCATAAGAGAAATAATTGCTTCTTGCATCCGAGCCCCTCCNGTAGCTGAGAAGCAAATAAGCGGCTGCTGATTCTCCAATGCCATATTCGCTGCCAACTTGAATTTTTCACCGACCACATACCCCATCGATCCTCCATGGAATGCGAACTCAAACGCCGCGACAATAACTTCCATGCCTTTGAGCGAACCGCTCATAGCTATAAGCGCATCAAGCTCACCCGTCTTTTTTTGCGCCTCGTTTANCCTNTCTTTATANCGCTTTTCATCGCGAAAATTCAATCTGTCAGTTGGTTCAATTTCCACACCGATTTCATTACGCCCATCGTGATCAAGGAAAATATCNAGCCTTCGACGAGCCCCTATGCGCATGTGATGCCCGCACTTGGGACAAACATCTAGGTTTTTTTCCAATTCAGGGCGGTAAAGTGGAGAAGCACACTTGGGACATTTCTTCCATAGTCCTTCCGGCACATTATTTGCCCGCTTTACTTGCGCAGTTCCTTTGGGTCNTATCCGGCTTAACCAATTCATAGAAAAGATTTCCAATTATTTAATGGCTGCTGATCGTCATAACATATTTTATCATTATAGCTTTTTCAGCTTTTGGATCAGAAGTTTTTAGATCGACTTTGCATTTTTTACAAATTGGTTTACCAACTGCGGGTCTTTTAGGCCCGGTGAACATTCTACACCGCTGCTAACATCTACCATCTCTGGTCNAACTATTTTCACTGCGTCTCTTACATTCTGGGGNAAAAGTCCTCCTGCTAGAATNAGTGAGAATTTTCTGTTCTTGGGCAGTAATGTCCAATCAAATGACTCGCCGGTGCCTCCATACTTGTTGTTAGTCCCATTATCAAATAAAAACCCGCCCTGCGGCCTGTATGCCCGAACGATTGAATTTATATCTAACCCCTGCCGCATGCTAACGGCCCGAATAAACGGATAATTAAACTGATGGCAGTAGCTAGGAGACTCATCGCCATGAAATTGGAGCAGATCCGGTTTCAACTCTTCTATTATTCTATACACAAAACTCACATCAGCATTCACCAGAAGAGCAACACATAAGCAATTTGAATTGATGATTTTACGGATATCTTTGGCAACCTTANCGTTGATATANCNTGGNCTTGAAGAATAAAACACGAGACCNANTGCATCTGCTCCAAAAGACTGCACCATGTCAGCTTGATCTGGCGTCGTAACCCCACAAATTTTAACTTTTACGGACATATCAGCAGGNTCTCAAGCTTTTTANNTCTTAATAATATGTAAAAGAGTATTTTTGGATCATGGATTCTCACTCAAAAAGAACGGACCTTTTTTATCCCTCGGCAATGCATACTCAATCGGATAATCGACGTCTACAAGNTAAAGGCCNCGCGCCGGCGCAGTTGCTGCAGAACTGCCCCTTTGCCCCTCGCACAATAACCGATCTATCCATTCTGGCTTTTTTTTNCCTCTACCTATTTCCAATAACGCACCGACAATGTTTCTTACCATACGTNGAAGAAAAGCATTGGCTTTAATTTCGAATACAACCAAGTTTCCTGANTCATANACCGTTGCCTCNTTAACATTTCGAAAAGGAGAGNCCGATTGACAATCAGATCCTCTGAAACATGAAAAGTCNCGCTCACCAATGAGGTATTGGCAACCAAGCACCATAGCCNNAACATCGATCTCGTGTCTCACCCAAGTGACGCCTTTNGACAAAATACTCGGCCTAGTTTCNGTTCTAGAGATGATATATCGGTAGGTGCGTGTTAATGCTGTAAATCGAGCATGAAACTCANCAGGCATCTCTTTAGCCCAGTCGAGGCTGATCGTTTCCGGCAATCGAGTGTTGGCCCCTCTAATCCAATTTGAGGCAGATCTTAAAACGGGCGAATCAAAATGCACCACCTGATAACAAGCGTGCACACCAGTATCAGTTCGTCCAGCCGGAGCAACTCTGATGCCTTGGTTTGCAACATAGCTTAGTG
>NZXB01000085.1 GCA_002701765.1 Porticoccaceae bacterium | reverse complement strand
ATCCTCCTTGCTTCTCTCCGAGAGACATCGATCCTCTCGTAAGGGTGAGTCGCACCCCTAGTTCTTCTGAGGCCAAAACTTGTTGTCCCAGAAATTCTGAGAGGCCATCTGGAAATATATAGTGATGATCAGCAGTTGTTGTGCATCCAGATAGCAACAATTCGGCTAAAGCCAATCGAGTAGAAATATAAATGTCCTCTGGATTGAGACGAGCCCAAACTGGGTACAAGCTTTTTAGCCAAGGAAACAACGGTTTGTTTAATGCCGCAGAAAAAGATCGAGTCAGCGTCTGATAGAAATGATGGTGGGTATTAACTAGTCCTGGCAACATTACATAGTTTGAGGCGTCAAAAGTGGCACCTGTGGGATTTTTCGGTTGTTTTCCTTTAGGCACTAGCTCAACGATCTTCTCTTGACACACCACTACTCCGCCGCCACATTCATTCTGAGAAAAAATTGCTAAAGGGTTCTTGATCCACAATCGTTCATGAGCTTCATCTGGTTTCATATAAAGTTCCTTACCAATACTTTGGATAATCCCGGCAATGATAGAAGGTGATCCAAAGTTTTAAAACTTAATTTCAAAACTAAGTTAAAAGTTTGTGTTCACGCTGCGCCAGTCTTGTTTAAATTTTTACTCATTAAAAAGTGTATTGGAACTCTAATCGTCGAGCACTAACGCCAAATGTTTACATGCAGTTCCAGCAAAAAATGAGATAAAGAGTTAAATGAAAAGGAGATTTTCTCAGAAATCAACATTAAAAACTTGACATATGTGTCAACTTTTTTTATATTGAATTTGCCCATCCTGATAAGTAGCTTGATTGGTGTTTGTAAATCAACCGTGACGGGGTTTTTTACTACCATGGAAGATGAAGAGCACAATAGTCTCTGCACCATATCCGCATCGAAGTGCGTCACTGGAAGCGTAAGATTTCTAGTCGACGACAAAGAGCAGTGTGTTGGAAATATCGATCCAAACATGACCCTGCTTGATTTTCTCAGAGACAGTTTGACACTCAAAGGCACTAAAGAGGGCTGCGCCTCAGGCGACTGCGGAGCCTGCACTGTGGTATTGGCTTGTATCGATGATGATGCCGAATCGCTGTCCTACGCATCTGTAAATTCATGCGTCACGCTAGTCGGAAATATACACGGGAAACAAGTCATCACCGTAGAACATTTAGAAGATGCATCGAGACTCCATCATTGTCAAAAGGCGATGGTTGACCATCACGCATCACAGTGCGGATTCTGTACGCCGGGTTTCATTATGTCCCTCTTCGCTCACTCGAAAAATTTTACAAAAAGAAGCCGTGAGAACGTGATTACATCACTGGCTGGCAATCTCTGCCGATGCACCGGCTATCAGCCGATAATTGATGCAGGCATGTGCACACCGCCTGAAGGATATCAAGATAGATTTGAACGCGAGCAAGAACGCACAATTAATCAGCTAAAATCAATCGATAGAAAGGACAAGCTGCCAACAATTTCTTGTGACAACCGCCATTTTTTCTGCCCGCAAACTATTGATCAGTTAGCGGAAATTCTTGTGGAATACCCGGAGGCAAGACTCATAGCGGGGGGCACCGATCTAGCGTTGGAGGTGACCCAAGATCTAAAAACAATTAAAGTTCTTGTTTCCACACTTCGAGTGAAAGAGTTAAGAAAGTTATCCGATTCGGCTAACCAAATAGAAATAGGGGCCGCGGTGAATTTTAGCACTTTTAAATCCGCAATCATCTCCATATATCCTGATCTAAAGGAGCTCATTGAACGTTTTGGATCTCTCCAAATTCGAAATCAATGCACACTTGGAGGTAACATTGCTAATGCATCTCCCATAGCAGATATGCCCCCCCTGCTAATGATTTTAGGTGCCTCTGTCGTTCTCCGCAAAGGGAAAGAAAGGCGTGAAATAGGCTTGCAGGATTTCTATTTGAGCTATAAGAAAACAGTCTTGAGAGAATCAGAGTTTATAGAGAGCATCCGTATCCCAAAAATCGAACATGGCCATTTGGTTAGAGTTTATAAGGTCAGCAAACGATTCGAAGATGATATTTCCGCCAGCTGCGGAGCCATATGGATAACCACAGAGAACGGCAAAATAAAAAGAGCTCATATTGCTTTTGGGGGCATGTCCGAAATTCCAAAGCGGGCTTTAAACTGTGAGAAAGCGCTGGAGGGCCTAGCTTGGAATGAGGAAACCATCAAACTTGGTATGGAAGCAGTAAGGGACGATTTTTCTCCGATAACCGACTTTCGTGCGACCAAAGATTATAGACTGCAAGTTTCTCAAAACCTCTTATTACGATACTTTCATGAATTAAATAATCCATCTGCTAATCCTGTTAGGATAGCTAGCCATGCTTGATGAAACCGAAACGGTCCCAGCGTCTTCCAGCGGCATGGTGAGTCATATTCATCAGTCAAACCAAGCTCCTAAGGTATCGAACAGGGCCATTGGGACTGAACTAAAACACGAGAGTGCCGTGCGTCATGTTAATGGTTCTGCTCTCTACGTTGATGATATCCCCCCGCCGAATGGAACATTGCATGCCTACTTCGGTTTTACTGAGGTGGCTCGCGGCAGAATCGTGAAAATCGATCTCGCTCGAGTGGAGGCGGCTCCCGGCGTGGTTTCCGTTCTTACTTTAGATGATGCGGACGGTTTGCGAGATATCGGAGCAGTATTTCCGGGCGATCCGATTTTGTTGGGCGAAGGCGATGAGGTTGAGTTTTGTGGCCAGGTGATTTTTGCCGTTTGTGCAACCACGCGGCAACTAGCAAGAAGAGCGGTTAATCTTGCTAAAATAGATTATGAAAAACTGCCGCCTGCGGCTAAGATCGAGCAAGGCTGGGCCAACGATAACTTTGTACGCCCGTCTCATGAGCAAAGAAAAGGAGACGCAAAGTCGTCAATTAAAAATGCGTCAGACCAGCTTTCTGGTCAACTCAAGATTGGAGGCCAAGAGCATTTTTATCTGGAGAGTCAAGCCGCCCTGTGTATACCGACCGAGGAGGGGGGTATGCATGTCTATACTTCTAGCCAAAACCCTACCGAAAATCAAAAATTGGTGGCAGAAGTTTTAAACATTCCGATGAATCTTGTTACTGCCGAAGTTCGGCGAATGGGCGGTGCCTTTGGCGGAAAGGAAACAAACTCGAATCAATGGACGTGCATCGCCGCCCTACTCGCCCGCAAGAGTAAAAAACCCGTCAAAGTTTGTCTTGCGCGAACTGATGATATGAGGTCGACGGGCAAACGCCATCATTTTATCAGCCGATATGACGTTGGCTTTAACCCTGAGGGACGTTTGGAAGGGTTAGACCTTGAGATGGCAGCCGGTTGTGGGAACTCTCCCGACTTATCCGACGCAATCGTAGATCGCGCGATGTTCCATGCCGATAATGCATATTTTTTGCCTGCAGCAAAGGTGCTTGGGCACAGAGTTAAAACAAACACGGTATCGAATACTGCTTTCCGGGGATTTGGCGGCCCACAAGGAATGATTTCAATTGAAAATATAATGGATCATATAGCGAGAAAAGTTGGCAAAGATCCGCTGGACGTTCGAAAGATTAATTTTTATTCGGCGGAGGGTGGTAGGGACTTAACCCACTATGGTCAAAAAATAGAACAGCACATAATCCCCAAATTAGTTGACCGCCTCGAATCGAAATCTGATTATAGGGAACGTAGATGTAATATTATCGAATTTAACAAAAACAACACAATTCTAAAAAAAGGCCTGGCGCTTACCCCTGTAAAGTTTGGGATCTCCTTCACAGTTCAGCATTTAAATCAAGCAGGCGCCCTAATCCATATATTTACTGACGGCTCTATTCAATTGAATCATGGCGGCACTGAGATGGGCCAAGGCCTACACACAAAAATTTCTCAAATTGTTGCCTCGGTCTTTGATGTGGATTACGAAAGTGTTATTTGCACCGCCACAAGAACTGACAAGGTGCCAAATTCTTCCCCCACTGCAGCTTCCTCAAGCACCGACTTGAATGGGATGGCGGCGCGACGAGCAGCCGAAACAATCAAATGCCGACTGGTGGAGTTTGCTGGTCAGTATTTTAAAATTAAAAGCGACGAGATAGTTTTCTCTAACGGATCAGTTTCTGTGAAAACAAAGACTTATACTTTTGCTGAATTCATCCAACTCGCCTATCGAAATCGCATCAGCCTTTCAGCAACTGGGCACTATAAAACCCCGAAAATCCACTATGATCGCGCCAAAGCTCAGGGCAGACCATTTCTATATTATGCTAATGGCGCAGCGGTTTCCGAAGTAATACTGGACTCGTTGACCGGTGAGTATAAACTGCTGAGAGTTGACATTTGTCAAGATGTAGGTCAATCGATTAACCCTGCTCTAGACCTCGGCCAGATTGAGGGCGGTTTTATTCAAGGNATGGGATGGTTAACGACCGAGGAACTCTTTTGGGATGAAAATGGCATACTNAAAACGATAAGCCCTGCAGCCTATAAAATACCCTCAATCGGAGATACACCAATGGTTTTCAACACAGAGTTGTTGCCAAACAGCCCCAATCAGGAAGCCACTGTATTTCACTCAAAAGCCGTCGGCGAACCGCCGTTGATGCTGGGCATCTCNGTNTGGAGTGCTATCCTTGATGGCATCTCCAGTATCGCAGATTACTCCGCCTGCCCTNGTTTGGACGCGCCTGCGACACCAGAGAGAATATTGCAGGCATGCAACGAAATGAAAGCTCTCAAGAGGACAGTTTAAAATATGGAATGGCTTAATGCATTAAACGAGCTAGTCCCATCTGGGGAACCACACGTGATCATAACAGTGCTCGGGGCTCNGGGATCAACACCCCGGGATAGTGGCACCAAAATGATAGTGAGCCCTAAACGAAACTTCTGCACAATTGGCGGAGGACATCTTGAGTATAAAGCGATTGCCTTGGCAAAGGAGATGCTGACACAAAAAAAAGAGCAACAGCGAATTGAACATTTCCCGCTCGGACCTNGTCTCGGTCAATGCTGCGGTGGCAGTGCAACATTGCTATTCGAATGCTTCGGTGGAACTCAACTGAGTATAATGCTTTTTGGTGCTGGTCACGTCGGAAAATCACTTGTGAGTATTCTGCATCAGCTCCCTTGTTCTATCACATGGGTGGATAGTCGTGCAGAGGAATTTCCAGCAAAACTTCCGACAAACGTCAAAAGAATAATTTCCGAGGAACCGGAGTATGCCGTAAGTGAAGCNGCCCCAAATACCTACTTTATTGTCATGACCCACAAACACCCCCTCGATTTCAACATCATAACAGCGGCTTTAGAGCGCAATGATGCCAGATATATTGGTCTAATAGGTTCAAAGACCAAATGGGAAAGATTCAAATTACGTTTTCAGCACAGGGGTNATGAACCCGGTTTCTATGCGGCAGTTCGGTGCCCCATTGGTCTNAATGAGGTGCCGGGTAAAAGACCTATTGAAGTNGCCGTATCGATAGCTGGCGAAATCATTGCTGATTATCAAAAAACACAGCCCCTCAAGGGAACTCAACAAGGCGTGAGTTGGAGAGAGTTAAAGCGGCATCTCGGCGCAACATCTGAGGCTGACATCAAAAATGAATTGTCAACGAAAGAACAGGTAACGGGCGATGACTTATAGCTTTGTTAAAAGCGAAAGGGTGCTAATTGAAGGTNATTTTACACCGGCTACTATTGTGATCGAAAATGGAAAAATTTCTTCTATTGAGGATCTCAATTTTCCAGTCACAAGTGCACNCAGNAAAACGAAAATNNATGATTTCGGTAAAAAAACTCTCATTCCAGGACTGGTCGATACACATGTCCACATTAACGAGCCAGGCAGAGCGCATTGGGAAGGCTTTGCCACGGCCNCCCAAGCCGCNGCGGCAGGAGGNATTACAACAGTGGTCGACATGCCATTGAANTGTAATCCNGTAACAACAACCGCTGATGCACTAAACCAGAAACTGGCGTCTCTTGAGGAAAAATTATGGATAGACTGTGGGTTTTGGGGTGGCNTAGTCCCTGATAACCTGGACGAGCTAGATGACCTTTTAAAAGCTGGGGTTCTTGGGTTCAAATCTTTTACCATTCACTCAGGTTTGGACGAATTTCCGCGGGTTGAAGAAAAACATNTCCGCCAAGCGATACANAAGCTTGNTAAATCCGATGTGCCTTATCTTATTCATGCAGAACTCGAAGATGAACGGGACTCGACCGCCAGCCTCTCAGGCNATCAGAACNTTAGATATGTTGACTTTTTGGAGTCACGACCNCGGGCCTGGGAGAATAANGCGATTGAAATGATGATATCTCTGGCGGAGGAAGCTCGCCTAGGCGGTTCAGAGGTGCATATTCACATAGTGCATTTATCATCATCGGATGCCCTGGACATGATTAACGCCGCCAAAAAAAGCGGCCTTAGAATTTCGACAGAAACCTGTCCTCATTACCTAACATTGAACGCTGAATCGATACCAGACNNCAATCCACTATTCAAATGCACGCCCCCCATCCGTGAAGCGGCAAATAATGATAACTTGTGGTGGGGCCTTGGAGAAGGAATAATCGATTTTATCGTTTCCGATCATTCTCCTTGTACCCCGGANCTTAAACATCTCGAAACGGGTAATTTTCTGCAAGCTTGGGGAGGGATATCATCACTTCAATTCGGGCTACCGCTCATATGGACAGAGGCTAAAAAGAGAGGTTATTCTTTACAACAAGTCATCGATTGGATGGCATATCAACCAGCCAAGTTTGCGGGACTTGGCGCTTCAAAAGGCAAAATAGCCGTCGGTTATGACGCAGANCTGGTGGTATTCGATGAGCGGTTGACATCNAGAATATCGGCAGAAACAATCAAGTTTCGCAATAAAATTACCCCTTATCTTGGACGCGATATAACGGGCTCGGTTGAACAAACCTTCCTGAGAGGCAACCTCATTTATGACCTGGGGATCTTCTCACACAAAGCGCAGGGACAACCCATCTTGAGAGACGTTGTATAAGCCATGATAGAGTCAAAGTACCCACAAATTCCAGATGAATCAATAGACAATCGTTTATCTTCGCAATACATAAACCTCCTTAGTGAGCGCTTGGGCGGAAGTGTGATAGCCTGCAGCGACGAGTGGTTCGCCGAGTCTCATAACCTCATTAAATCGGGACGAGGTATTTACAAAGAAGGTCATTTTGTTTCGACCGGTCAATGGATGGATGGATGGGAAACTCGGAGAAGTTTCGGCCGTGATCAACATAAAAGTGAAGCGGAGCATTCTGACTGGTGCATCTTGAGATTAGGCATCCGAGGGGTGATCAGTGGTTTTGACATTGATACAAATCACTTCAGGGGCAACGCCCCTCAATTTGCCTCTGTAGAAGCAGCAAATGCCATAAATGACGTTGATACCTCGACCAAATGGACCACTATCCTTCCAAAGAGCCCACTAAGATCAGATAGACAAAATCTTTTTGATTGCGACAATAACCGTTGCTGGACACATGTCCGTTTAAAAATTTATCCCGATGGCGGCGTCGCTCGGTTTCGAGTATATGGAACTGCGTCAGTGAATCCAGACCACTATGTCAATGGTGAATTAGTGGAGCTCTCCTCTGTTCTGAACGGTGGACTAGGCATTTCGGCAAGTGACAGTTTTTTCAGTAGCCCCGTCAACTTGATAATGCCGGGAAGAGGAACAAACATGGGAGACGGTTGGGAGACAAAACGTCGACGTGATGCATTCAATGATTGGGCAATCATTAAACTTGGCATTCCAGGCAATATTTTAAAAGTGATAGTGGACACGAATCACTTCAAAGGGAACTATCCTGACCGCATGAGTTTAGAGGCTGCATCCCTTGAGGCTGAAGAGAAGCCTAGTGCAGAGACGGCATGGCAAACGGTTCTCTCGGAGCGCCCTATTTTTGCTCACAGGCAACATGTATTTATAAAGGAGATTGAAACTTCTTCAGCTGATGAATTTAACCATGTTAGAGTAAACATCTTTCCCGACGGAGGTCTGAGCCGGGTCAAAATAATCGGCAAACCCAACTGGAAATTGTTGTCGTGAAACTCTCCGATCTCAACGCTTTAGGCGAGCAAGAGGCGACCGAATTATTCTTTCAATGTTGTGCTTCAGATGCTTGGGTTTCGCGAATGCTGGAAACTCTCCCCTATGCATCAAATGAAATGTTATTAGATACAGCCTGTTCATCTTGGCTTGGTCTTTCTGAACAAGATTATTTGCAGGCATTCGATGGCCACCCGCGAATCGGAGATGTTCAATCCCTTAAGGAAAAATATAAGAACACGCAGCACTTGGCGAGCCATGAACAAGCTGGGGTAAAGGGAGCTGGCGAGGAGATCATTCTAGAACTTGCAGATTTGAATACACGTTACGAAAATAAATTCGGTTTTATTTTCATTGTTTGCGCTTCTGGAAAAAGTGCGGCACAGATGCTGGCCCTGCTCAAGAGCCGACTTAATAACAATCGCAATGATGAATTAGTTAACGCGATAGAAGAGCAAAAAAAGATTTTTTGCCTCAGACTGGAGAAAATGCTGTGAGCCAAATAACCTCGCATGTTCTNGATTTATCTGTTGGAAGACCTGCAGCNGGGGTTCCATTGAGTCTATTCAAACTGGATGAAATCGATCAATCCAAAGTGACTGAAACCATTGGTAGGGGAGTAACCAATGAAGATGGCCGCGCCACTGATCTCGTCGAAACAAATATTGTGCTTAAAAAAGGGTCGTATAAACTTCACTTTAATCTATCTTCATATTTTAAGGGACGNGGAATCAAAATTTTCTTTCCNAGCGCAGATATAATTTTTGTTATCGAAGGAACTGGAGAGCATTATCATATTCCATTACTCCTCTCNCCATTTGGTTATTCCACTTATCGAGGGAGTTAATGATTTCCATAAATCTCAAACTTGAACCGCTGACGACGGATGCTTTCTCTCCCTTCGGAGATGTTATAGATATTGAACAAAGTGGCACAACCGAAACGATAAATTATGGCCTGACAAAACGTCANGCTCATTTCTCCTTAATTGATACGCATGATGATAATGGCAAGCCTGTAATACGGCTTTTCGATAGTAATCCTGTAACTCTACCATTCAAAATAATCGTGATGGAACGACATCCGTTAGGTACACAGGCATTCATAAATCTAGATAGCAATCCCTATATTATAGTCGTCGGCCGAGCGGGCGATTTTGACGCAAGCAAGCTGAGAGCTTTCATTGCANAATCTAGTCAGAGTATTAACTACAGTAAAGGAACCTGGCATCACTATTGTTTNTGTCTCAAGGCACGNACGCGCTTTATGGTGATAGATCGACTTGGTCCCGGAACTAATTGTGAGGAAGAGCATATCGCCAAAAACATGGAATTACTTGTCGATTATTAATCGACACCAGGATAAGAGCCTTTGAACGAGGTTGTTTACAAACCTTTTCGGCTTTTAATGAGTNAAGCCTGCGGGTGACTTAACTATAAGCATCTTTATTTTTGCNCAGAAACCCGACTCTCTGCGTAAAAAAATGGTTCGTCAAGCAAATAAGTCCTGAACCATTTCTNAACGGCGCATTTCAGATGGCAAATGTAAATGAACGATGATCTCAAATATGAGGGGAACGATAAATTAAGNGGTTGGGTAGTCTAAATTCGTCTGTTAATTCAATGGAGCTTTAGAGTTTTGGAAAGTTATATAATCGAGTGGCTTAGTTTAATTTTTAGGTGGCTACATGTCGTAACAGGGATTGCCTGGATAGGCGCCTCCTTCTATTTCATATGGTTGGACAACCACCTCANAGAACCGCCCTCATGGAAACGCAAAAAAGGTATNAAAGGCGACCTTTGGGCGATTCATGGTGGCGGCATATATGAGATTGCNAAATATAAGCTCGCGCCCGAGGAAATGCCAGAAATGCTNCACTGGTTTAAATGGGAAGCGTATAGCACTTGGCTGACGGGAATGGTCCTGCTTACTCTAATTTATTATTTGGGGGCAGAATCTTATTTGATTGATCCCTCGGTAGCCGAACTGGAACATTGGGAAGCCGTATTCTTAGGTTTGGGTTTTATAATCGGCTCCTACATTTTTTATGAGCTTTTATGCTTNAGNCCTTTGGGAAAAAACAGTTATCTACTGGCGAGCGTTCTCATTATCGCTGGNACCTNGCTCTCGTTTGCCCTCACCCAGACCTTTAGTGGAAGAGGAGCATACATACATTTTGGTGCAATCATCGGNACGTTGATGGTCGGAAATGTATTTAGGGTTATCATGCCTTCGCAACGCGCTTTAATAAANGCGATAAATAAAAACGAGCCACTTGACTCAAAATGGGGAACCAAAGCNAAGCTCCACTCAACNCATAATACCTANCTAACGCTTCCTCTAATTTTTATNATGATNAGTAGTCACTATCCGATGACATATGGACATTCTTTTAATTGGNTAATTTTAATTGCGATAATCGCCATTACGGCAGTCACACGACACTTTTTNATCCTTAGACACAAAAAGATTTCCAAGCCTTTCATTTTGATCGGAGCTGCAGCCTCCACCATAATGTTGGCAATAATCATCAGCCCTCCAAGCCCCAAAAGAGCCTTGACCATGGATGCGAACCAATTNGCTGACCTTGCAACAAACGCACAAAATGTTATCCAAATGAGGTGTAACTCATGCCACTCGTCGAACCCAACCGACGATGTNTTCGTAACAGCTCCCGGAGGTGTGAAATTTGATACGTTGGCAGAGGCCAAGCAATGGTCCGCTAGAATCAAAGCTCGGGCGGTTGACACGACTGACATGCCTTTCATGAATAAAACGGGAATGCTCGATGAGGAGCGAACAGTGCTAGAGAATTGGATTTTATCGGGCAGTCCAATCGCTCAGTAACTCGATGAGCATTCTCAGTTTAGCCTCACCGGAAAAGTTTATTTTAGATACAAAGTTTTCGGTCATTCTTGAATNTAAGTTTTATTCTACCCGTCACGATGACCATTTCGCACCGTTCTGCGACCGAANAACCCATCNATCTGCTGTTCGCTNGCNTGATCTAACCTCTACATAAAAGCGAATTTCATTATGAACAANCCGGTCATTAACCAAGCAGCCAATGTCACTTGCTTCCATTCGCCAATGGAAATTTTAATTGCCACATAGGTTATAAATCCAAAAGCTATCCCATCTGAAATGGAAAATAATAGAGGAATTAGAACAACAGTAAGCATGGCTGGCAAAACCTCACTGGAATCAGACCAATCGATAAACTCAATCCCACTTAGCATTAGCATGGCAACGTAAATCAGTGCGCCAGCTGTTGCAAAAGGAGGTATCACTGCCGCGAGAGGTGACAAGAAAGTGGCCAACAGAAATAAAATACCCACGACCACGGCTGTTAAACCAGTCCTTCCTCCCGCTGCGACGCCGGCTGAACTTTCCACGTAACTGGTAACCGGGGCGCAACCAACAAATGCGCCCATAACACCAGCCGTACTGTCTGCTTTTAGCGCTCGATCTAGATCTCGTATCTCACCTTTCTCGTCCGATAAACCCGCTCGGCTAGCAACTGCCATAAGCGTTCCAGCGGTATCAAACAGGTTAACAAACAAAAATGCAGCGATAATGCTGATCATTGAAATATCCAATGCTCCCATTATGTCAAGCTGCATAAATGTGGGGGCGAGGCTGGGTGGAGCTGAAACTATACCCGTAAATTCGACCATGCCTGTAGCCACGGAAATGATGGTAATCGACATAATCCCAATAATTATTGCACCTGGCATACGACGGATTGACAGCACTGCAATGATTAGAAACCCCAGAGCCGACAGAAATGTCTTCGGATCCGTTAAATCCCCAAGCGCAAGGTAAGTGGCGCTATTGGACACAATAATGCCGCCATTCTTCAGGCCTATAAAGCCAATAAAAAGACCAACGCCAGCACCCATTGCTATTCTAAGGTTTAGAGGGATGCTATCGAGGATCCAGCGACGCAGAGGGGTAACACTAATTATGAAAAACAACGCGCCAGCTAAAAATACCGCGCCTAAAGCAACCTGCCAGTCGTAGCCCATCTCCCCCACCACAGTATAAGTAAAGAAAGCATTTAGGCCCATACCGGGAGCGAGTCCCACTGGCCAGTTGGCATAAAACCCCATAATGAAACAAGCCAGCGATGCCACTAAACAAGTCGCTACGAAGCTTGCTCCATAGTCCAAACCCGCACTAGACATGATTTGAGGGTTAACAAAAATAATGTAGCCCATTGTCACAAAAGTGGTCAATCCTGCTAGCAATTCAGCATTTGCAGTTGTACCGTTTTCTTTTAATTTAAATAATTTCTCGATCATTGTTATCTCGTGTTGATAGCTGATTCATAATAAATAGTTTAAGTGCTAAGGAGAGGTTGCAAACTCATT
>NZXB01000084.1 GCA_002701765.1 Porticoccaceae bacterium | reverse complement strand
CAGTTTACCTGCGCAAAAAAGATGCCCCCGATTCTGCTGAACAAGTTCTATTGAATGTTAATGAATTGGCAAAAGAGTCCGACTACTTCAACGTGGCCACACTTGCAGTGAGTGACGATAACAAAATCTTGGCTTATTCATATGATAACGTTTCTAGGCGGCAATATAAGATCGCCTTTAAAGATCTTAACTCAGGCCAACTTCTAGAGGATTCGCTTAGCAATGTAGACTCCGACATAGTTTGGGCAAGCGATAACAGATCAATCTTTTACATAAAAAAACACCCTCAAACTCTTCTTGGATATCAAGTTTTTAGGCATAATCTGGGCCAGATGCAGAGTCAAGACCAATTGATCTATGAGGAGACAGATGAGAGTTTTTACACAGCATTAAGCAAGTCGAAAGATAGAAGCATAATTTACATCCACCATGACAGTACCACTACAAAAGGGGTATCAATCATTGATGCTAATCAACCTACTGTCATATCACCTTTCTTGGTGTTGGAGGAAGGCCACGAGTATTATGTCTCGAAACTCGACGATGAATTTTATATTTTAACGAATTGGGAAGCAGTGAACTTCCGAGTCATGAAAGTTAGCCCGGGTCTAACTGGGACTAAGCAAAATTGGATTGAAGTGGTCCCTCATAGAGATGATACTCTCATCGAATCGTTGGAATTATTTAATGGATACATTGCCTTGAAAGAACGGCGCCTAGGCCAAACATATGTATCCCTAACACATATATCAACTGGCACGCGCAAAGTACTCGAATTTGATGAATCGGTTTATGTCGTGGAATTCGAAAATAACACCGATTTTAGCGAGAATTATCTGCGCGTTTACTATAGCTCCCCGGTAACACCCGGATCTGTTTACGACGTCGACTTGAGAACATTAGAAAAAGTGTTGCGAAAACGAAACAAAGTGGTCGGAGATTTTGATCCAAAAAACTACAAAACTGAGAGATTGTTTGTTAAATCCCGCGACAAAAAAGATATTCCTGTAACGCTGATGTATCGAACAGATAGTTTCAAACAAAATGGAACGAACCCGATGCATCAATACGGCTACGGAGCATATGGCATAACCATCGACCCATACTTCAGATCTCATTCATTGTCTCTCGCGGACCGAGGGTTCGTTTTGTCTACAGCGCATATTCGAGGTAGCGAGATGCTCGGAAGAGATTGGTATTTTGATGGTCGGCAACAGCAAAAAATGAATAGCTTTCAGGACTTTGTCGACGTTACAAAAGGATTAATTGATCTCGGGTATGCAGACCCCAAAAAAATCTTTGCAGCTGGCGGCAGCGCTGGTGGGCTGCTGATGGGTGCTGTGGCAAACATTGCGCCAGAATTATATTTAGGAATTGCGTCTCATGTACCATTTGTTGATGTCGTCACCACCATGAACGATCCCAGCATCCCATTAACATCTAACGAGTATGATGAGTGGGGGAACTCTGAGGATGAAGAGGATTACTACACTATGCTAGCTTATTCACCCTATGACCAAATACGCAAAGTCAACTATCCCAACATGCTCGTCACCACAGGTTTACATGACTCACAGGTACAATACTTCGAGCCGGCAAAATGGGTAGCGAAACTTCGGGCATTTAAGACAGACAACAACATACTTCTTTTGGATACAGATATGTCAGCTGGACACGGCGGCAGTTCGGGACGCTTTAGACGTCATGAGACACGAGCTCTTGAGTATGCATTTTTTACTACCTTAGCAAATTAAAGGGTAATGAAACTGTTACCCTGACTTCGATTTCGGTCTCGGCAGAATTATAACGGAGATATCCTATGACTCTAAGTTTACTAAAGATTATATCTGAATGAATAAGGATGTCTTTACTTGGCCCTCTTATGGAGAGAAAAACTGTAAGGAAGCGATGTGCCATCTGCGAGATGAAGAAGGCTGGAAAATCTATTATGAATTACTTGCCCCAGATCTAAAAGCAGAGGCAAAATTGCTTGAAAGGTTTCGACCTGTAAACCGCTCAACATTTGATGTAGACACCTATTCTCTTGTCAGAGTGCTTGGTGAAGACATACCGCCGTTGGAAGTAGGTGGTTGTTTGTTGGTATTCAAAAGCTCGATAACAGAGAATTTTTCAGTACTTTATAGACCCAGAAGCGGTATAGCCTCAGACAGTGTTTTAGATTTTCATCTGCTATACCAGATGGCTTTTTGGACAAGCTATGCCGACATATTTTTGGAATATGATAAGCTCTCTTCAGAAAAATTTAGTCAACTCGACTTAGAGGCTTTTAATCAAGAGGATGCTGATATCGTTTGGAATGAAATGAATAGCGGTTACCACAAAAGTTTTATATTACCTCAGGAATTATCATTTCTGGGGTGGCTTGACCAATTNCGNAGCTTTGCTAACGCAGTTNATCGTAATGATTATGATGGGNTACCAATTGCACCGCCNAAAAANAGCGACACATTCATTCTTTTTGACCTACCGCGCAAGAACTAGANGTGATTTTCCCTCTTTGCTAAGAAAAAATATTTAAGGAACCACTNCAGCTGATGTTCCGGTCATGTAATTTATCTTTTTTTAACTCACCATGCGACGCAATTGCTCTAGAAATATAAATCGCCTTGACAGTCAGAGTCGACCCTGCAAACATTCGTAAACTATGTGACGGCATCAACCTTCGCATCTTTGCATAGTAGTAGTTCATTGAGGTAACGTAAAATTGCAGTGAGAATTAAAGATCTATTCTCCAGGGAGATTTGTGATGGAATTTGGCATGGTTATGGAATCCTCTCCCGGCCACACTGCTCCCCTTGCTGCAGAGATAGAAAACCTTGGCTTTGATATATTGTTGTGCCCTGACACACAAAATCTCGCTCCTGATCCGATAGGACAGCTATCGCTTGCGAGCAAATCAACCTCCAAACTGACTCTGGGCACCGGCGTCACCAATCCGATTACGAGAGATGTGGCAGTCGCAGCATGCGCCATGATGACTCTGCATTTAGAATCGGGAGGAAGAGCTCTATGCGGTGTTGGCAGGGGCGATTCTTCGGCAGCTCATATAGGCCTTAAAAACAGCACTACTTTGCAGTTAAGACAGTTTATCGAAGATTTCAGAGGGTATGTGACTGGAAAAGAAGTGCGACGTAACGGCAAACAATCCCAATTCAGATGGTTGGAGGACGCAACTTATAAGCCTCTGAGTATTGATGTTGCTTGCACTGGACCAAAAACAATTGAAATGGCGGTGGATGTGGCCGACAGAGTTAGCTTTGCAGTGGGAAGTTCGCCCGAGCAACTCCAGTGGGCCATGAATGTGGCCGAAGAGCGTCTGGCAAAAACTGAGCGTCCTCGAGAAAGCATTCAAATTGGTGCTTATGTCAACATTGTTTGCGACCCAGACGAGCAAAACGCAATTAATTTAGGCAGGATGATTGCTGGCATGGTCGCGCATTTTTCTGGAATGAAAGATGCCCCCCTTGACCATCTGCCCAAAAAGTTAAAAAACGTTGCTAAAACACTTCGCGACGGTTATGACATGAATAAACATGCTCAGGACTCAGGCAGTCATCTCGAGTTGATTTCTGACGATTTTGTCGACTGGTTTTCAATCTGCGGTCCAGCTGAGAAATGTATTTCTCGATTAAAAACATTAACTGATCTTGGTTTAGAGCATGTATACCAACTTGGAGGCTCACCAATTGCTCATCCTCATGGTGAAAGACAAGTTGCGCTAGTCCGTCAAGCTTCGATTTTTGCAAAAGAGGTTATCCCTCATTTCCGCTAAAAAGTCGCCAGTTCATCCCGACGCGCTCGAGCCCTAATGAGCAATCAATCTAGTCCAACTTACCGTTGGTATGTCGTTGGCATCTTAACTCTATCATATCTCGTCTCATTTTTGGACAGACAGATATTGGCCTTGATGGTTGGACCGATTAAAGCTGATTTACAATTGTCTGATACCGAAATCAGCCTGATAATGGGGGTGGCATTTAGCTTATTTTACGCATTTATGGGGATACCTTTAGGCTGGTTAGCCGATCGCACAAACCGCCGAAATATAATTATAGTCGGGATTATATTTTGGAGCCTCATGACAGCAGCGTGCGGACTGGCTTCCAAATTTATTCATTTGTTCTTAGCTCGGATCGGGGTGGGTGCGGGAGAGGCCAGTCTTACTCCGAGCGCTATCTCAATAATTTCAGACTATTTCTCTCGGCAAGATCGGGGACGTGCTATAGCGACTTATAACATGGGGGTGTCTCTTGGGACAGGAATAGCAATGGTCCTCGGAGGTGTCGTCATCAGCTTTGTGGTAGATAGTCCATATGTTGAGCTGCCTATAATTGGAACGTTGAGCACCTGGCAATACATATTTTTTTTTGTGTCAATTCCTGGCTTACTGATCGCGATTGTTATCTTTTTCACCATATCCGAACCCATCCGAACCGAGACCCTCACCACACATGAAACCCAGTTTTCAATAGTTTTCGTGTTCAAGTATATGCAGAAAAATTTCGACGTCTACTTCCCGATCTACATAGCCTTATCGCTATCAACCCTTGTCGGATACGCCTACTTTTCCTGGATACCGACTGTTTTTGTCCGAATTTATGGTTGGGACATACCTGAAATAGGTTATGCATTCGGCTTGATCGTATTAATTGCTGGCCCCTCAGGGGTAATAATATGCGGCTCGTTGGTGGACTTACTTTATAAAAATGGAAAATATGATGCATCTGTACGGATTACTCTTGCAGGCTCAGCAATTACGCTTCCTTCAGCGGTCGGATTACCTTTGGCACCCAACGCAGAATGGGCACTGATAATTGTAGGTGCCGCGATGTTCGGTGGCGCTATGACCAGCGCTGCAGGTGTAGTAGCTATCGTGACCGTGACCCCAAACCAGATGCGAGGTCAAGCAACAGCCATCTACCTTTTTTGCATATCGTTTTTGGGGCTTAGCATCGGGGCCACTTCAGTCGCCCTGATAACCGACTATATTTTCTATGATGAAAAAATGCTCTCTTGGTCGCTCAGTATAGTTTGCTCGAGCTCATCTGTGTGTTCAGTTCTTTTGTTTTGGGCCAGCCTGCGTCCATTTTATAGTGCCACTCAAAACATTGAAGCCAAATCCTCTGAGCCATAAATTCATCATGAATTTTAAAACCTGTGTAACCATCTTTCGCAACCTTCTCGCAACGCTTTCTTTACTGTCCGATGCCACCTACATATGGCATAAAAACACGAGCTTTCCCTTCTATATTTGAGCCGAGGTACCATGAGTTATTTTTGGGAAAGAGAGTCTGTTGAGCAATCTCATTTACATGCGCAACCCACGCTTTTTCCGCGGGTTCTGTCGCCTCGATACACTTTGCTCCTTGCTCCGCAACGAAAGATATACAGCGCGCTATCCATTCAACATGTTGCTCAATAGATAAAACCATATTACTCAAAACGGAAGGGCTTCCGGGACCCGTGATGACGAAGAAATTCGGGAACCCAGCAACTGAGAGCCCCAAAAAGTTATTGGGACTTTTTGCCCATTTATCAGATAACTTCATGCCCCCTCTTCCGCGAATATCAATTCTCATCAAAGTTCCCGTAATAGCATCGAACCCTGTCGCAAAAATCAACACATCAAGATCGTACGAGTCGTCAAGGGTCAAGAGGCCTGTTTTAGTTATTGATTGAATTGGACATTGTCTTACGTCAACCAGAGTTACA
The DNA here is from genome assembly GCA_002701765.1 of Porticoccaceae bacterium. Taxonomy (GTDB): domain Bacteria; phylum Pseudomonadota; class Gammaproteobacteria; order Pseudomonadales; family Porticoccaceae; genus TMED48. The sequence continues at coordinate 5,014 of NZXB01000084.1, read as the reverse complement.
TTTTCTTTATTAAAGGTTTCATAATAGTTAGTATCAACGCAAATCCTTTTCGTGCCAACCGCATGATCCGTTGGATGCAGAATGTTGGCAAGAGCCTTGTCTTTCACGATGCTATCGATCTTGCCTCTGATAAAATCTGCCGCAAACTCATTTGACTTAGGATTCGTCAAAACATCAGCGAAACTGACCATAAAACCCGCACCACCTTTATTCCAATATTCTTCATAAATCTCATTTCTTCTCTGGTCGGTCACATCAAGAGCTGACGGATAGCTAGACCAATTTGCGTTGCCATAAGTTGTTCTTGAAGCTTGTTCTCGCTTCGCTAGAAACGAGTCATAATATTCATCAGTGAATGTTTTGGTATGTCGATGGTTATTTGCAGGGACACTAAAGTTAGGGCTCCTCTGAAACACCATTACACTTTGCGCTTGTTTTGCCAACTCTGGAATAATCTGTATTCCAGACGAACCAGTACCGATTACTCCAACGTTCAAACCCGAGAAATCCATATCTTGTTGCGGCCAATTTCCTGTGTGATACCAGCGTCCAACGTAGCTCGATAAACCGGGGAGTTTAGGCATGCTCGGTGTTGACAGGCAGCCCACCGCTGAAATCAAATAAGTTGCATTCGTTGTTTCTCCTGAGTCTGTTACTACTTGCCATATTTTCTTAGTCTCACAGAAAACAGCTTTTTCTATAGAAGTTTTGAATTGAATATCATTTCTGAGGTTAAACGAATCAGCGACATAATTGAGGTACGCTAAGATCTCTTTTTGCTCGGCAAATCTCTCATTCCAACGCCATCCTCTTTGGAGGGTATCGCTAAACGCAAACTGATAATCCAAGCTCTCAACATCGCATCTTGCTCCGGGATAACTGTTCCAATACCAAGTTCCCCCAACATTTGTTGCTCTCTCGTATACTCTTGCCGATAAATTGAGCTGTCTAACTCGATGAAGCATGCCTAAACCAGCAAAACCTGCTCCAATTATTATGACATCTTTAAATTCATTTTCTGTCTCACGCATCTATGTTGCCTAAAATCTGTTAGGTATTGGTTGAAACATTCAGATAGCGAAAAAATAGTGATAAATCAATCTAACAAAGCATGCTAGCACTGTCCAAAAATAAATTATTTAATTCTGCAGAGCACCCAGCGAGGAATTTGTGAGAAAAATGACAAAAGTTATGTTTCGATTGCGATGACATGCCTAGTCGTTATAATACCGCGTCAGTGCGTTCCATGGTGAGAGTAATCCAACATTATTGCTGTTATCCTAGTCAAACACGAGTTAAATCTGGTCTTCAAGATGAAGCTGGGATAAATCCGTCATTTAAGTTTGATAACACGAAGTGTTCTGACAAGACATGAATTTTTGATTAGTGGTGGACGTAGCTCAGTTGGTAGAGCCCCGGATTGTGATTCCGGTGGTCGCGGGTTCAATCCCCGTCGTCCACCCCACTTCTAGAAACGCGAACTCGCGTTCTTAAAAATTCAAAATGGATTTCCCAGCGAGGATTTTAGATTAACGAACCCTACAAAATTCTCTTAAAGCATAGGTATTTTAAATGGTAGCCCAGATTTTAGACGGAAAAAAATTGTCTCAAGAGACCGAAAGTGAATTGGCTACTCGGGTAGCCAATCTCAAGAAAAACAACGGTGATAATGCGCCCATCCTCGCAACCATTCTTGTCGGCGCTGATCCGGCCTCTGCAACTTATGTTCGAATGAAACAAAATGCTTGTCAAAGGATTGGTATGAAATCAATCGCGGTAGAGTTGCCNACTGAGACNACTNCTAAAGACCTATTGNAAAAAATTTCGGAACTAAATGCAAATAGCGATTGTCACGGCATCCTTCTCCAACATCCGGTTCCCGCGCATGTAGATGAGCGAGTCTGCTTTGACAAAATTGCATTAGCAAAAGACGTCGATGGAGTGACCTGCCTAGGCTTCGGACGAATGTCCATGAACGAGGATGCATACGGTTCAGCCACNCCNCAAGGAATAATGCGCCTTTTGAAGGCATACGATATCCCTCTAGCGGGAAAACATGCTGTGGTTGTGGGCCGGAGTCCAATTCTCGGAAAACCCATGGCTCTAATGATGCTAAACGCGAATGCAACAGTAACGATTTGTCATTCAAAGACGCAAAATCTTCCGGAAATAGTCAACACCGCTGATGTAATTGTTGGCGCGGTCGGTCGGCCTGAGTTTATCCGATCAGATTGGATCGCGGATGGTGCGGTGGTTATTGACGCTGGATTTCATCCCGGAGGGTTAGGAGATATAGAATTAGGCCCGCTTCAGAGCCGAGCATCCGCGCTCACACCAGTTCCCGGCGGTGTAGGTCCCATGACAATAAANACATTGATACTTCAATGTGTTGAGGCAGCAGAAAAAGCGCTCATCTCCTCATGAGACATCGTAAATATCCCAATTCAATCCGGCAGAAAACTAATTGGTGGTTGATTCGGGAGTGCTACTNATCTTCTTGATCATNTTAGAAATTGCATCGCGGGCATAGGGCTGTTTNATTGACCATAACTGCTGCTCAGTTTCGATATCCAATATACTGTTGTGACTCTTACTCATATCCGCAGCCCGAAGCGTCTTTTTTGTCCGCANNAAAATNTCCTTTGGCACATTTCGNATGTTAGAAGTGAAGGCAATCGCNTCATCAAGTAAATCACATTCATCAACACACTTCCATGCTAGGCCTTTTTCGACAGCCAGCTCGCCGCTAATAGATTGAGAAAAAAGAAGCATACTTGCGGCAGCATCCCAACCNGTCAACTGCCTAGTCATCCAAGTGGCCCCTCCTCCCGGATGCAATCCAAGTCCAAAAAATCTNGGTTCAAAAAGAGCTTTCTTCGAGACAATCCTCACGTCACAACCCAACGCCATGTTAAAACCCGCTCCAACAGCGGGCCCGTTTACGGCCGCTATNGTAGGAATCATACATTGCGCAATGCTCAAAAATCCGCTATAAATTCCTTCGAGTGTCTCTTTGTCGGGTTGAATATCTGACAACTGCCCGCCGGCACAAAAAGAAGGCCCTCTCCCAGTGATTATGAGTGCTTTCACGCGCCCATCCCCCTCTGCTTGAGCCACATATGAGCGAATCTCACTACAAACTTCCAAACTGAGCATGTTCCGCTTTCGAGGATTATTNAGTGTCAATATCGCCACATGATCATGAATTTCGAATAAAACTANTGACATTTTGAATCCAAGTNAAAAAGTANGCTCAGGATAACATTTTTTNGACAGTCTTTTATGAATGNTAGTGATGCTCTCGCGTCNAAAACTTTTATNATGNATAANGGCCATGATATTTTCTCAANCTTTCAACAGGCACCTAGTTTTAGATTTTGATATTATCAACTAATATTAGGACGCATTATTTGCCAAAGATGTGCCAAATAAACCAGTTGAATCAACGCTTCTTCGGAGATAATTGATGTCTACAGATTTTGATTTATGCGTTATAGGGGGAGGTATCATCGGGGCAGGAATCGCTCAGGCGGCAGCACTAAATGGATTATCAACCGTTATTGTAGAGCGAAAAGGATGGGGTTCCGGAAATACGAGCAGATCGAATAAGCTTGTTCATGGCAGCCTAGAGCATTTTTCTGGGATGAACATTTTTCGAACTCGAGAAGACCTAGTCGAACGTCAAATATTAATGCGTATCGCGCCCGATCTTATAAAACCATACTGGTTTTATCTGCCTATATTTGAGAATGATAAGCGATCGTCTTGGTCTACAGAACTGCAGTTACTGACATATGATATTTTGGCCGGGAAAAATAATCTTCCATGGCATAAAAAAATTGCTGAGAACGAATGGCGCGATTTAGACGGTCTCAATCAATCAAAACTTGAGGCAGTCTATCAATTTCAAGATGCTCAAACAGATGCCCTTCTTTTAACACAAGAACTTGTAAGATCTGCAAAAATGCATGGCGCACTTGCCCTCTGTCCCGTAAATTTCGATGAGGCTATAAAGACCGCGGATGGTTATAGCGTGCAAGTCACAAAGGGCTCTCGAACAAGGACTTTTGAATGTCGATTTATAGCTAATGCAACTGGAGCTTGGAGCTCGATTACAGCCGGAAGGATGGGATTGCTCAGCAAAATTCCAAACGCACAATATACAAAAAGTACATATATTGAATTTTCTCAGCAACTCAGCGATAAGCGCTTTTTCATCGAATCCAATCACGATGGAACAAGATTAATCGTGATGCCATGGCGGGGCGGAACCTTGGTTGGAGCCACTGAGAAATTATTCACCGGGAACCCGGAGCATGTTAAACCCACTGCGGAGGAGGTTGAAAAATTAGTATCAACTGTGCGCCACCACTTTCCGCATTTTAACAATCCTCCATCACAAGCATGGTCTGGTCTTGGGAGTAAATCACTTTCGAGAAAGCAAGCCAAGGGGCTTGATAGGCGCCTATTCCTCCTTGACGAGTCAAGGTACTTGGGTGTATATGGTGGTCAGCTTACAAGTTACAGAATTTTGGCCGAGAAGGCTGTGATCAATATATTACGTATCTTAAATGAAACTATCGAGGACACTCTAAACAAACCATTTGTTAGCTCGTCATCTATATCCATTTAACAAGATCTATCAATACTACTGTCGCCTCCAACTTGTGCCATTACGCCCATCTTCCAATATCACTCCTCTAGCAGTCAACAAATCTCGTATGCGGTCTGCTTCGTGAAAATTTTTAGATTCTTTTGCCTTTTGTCTAAGTATAATTGCTTCATCAATCTCCGTCTCTGAAAGGGCATTGGGGGCATGAGCCTCCTTAAACCAATCGTCTGGGTTAGTTTGAAGCAATCCTAGAAACCGGGCCAGCGTCAAAAGTTGAGCCTTCGCCAAAATTCGTTTCTCCTTTGAGCCCTGCCTACACAAACGTGCCAGCGAATGCAATTCGCTTATCGACACTGGTGTATTTAAGTCATCCAGCAATGCTCGGAAACCGTTATTAGTGAG
>NZXB01000083.1 GCA_002701765.1 Porticoccaceae bacterium | reverse complement strand
CATATATTTAACCAATCATTATTGCTTCGCGAATACTTCGCATACTTCGTAGCAAATCTAGCAAAGTTGGTTTCAGCCACCCTCTTTAGTATTAGAGTTTTGGATATATGAAAATCTAGTTCAAAGTTATTTTCCTTGCAGCGGACACTAAAAAGTTTGTTAAACTGCCTAAAGAATAGAGGATAATGATTGGATGAAAAAAATCCATGCAGGCCTAAGGAAACTTTACAAACACGATCCCATAAAGGCAGACCAATGGGTATTCAATCGAAGCAGCAGCCCTATATCACGAAGAGGATTTTTGTCAGGATTATCTCGCATGTCTGCTATCCTCGGTGCAGAAATAGTGTTCAGCCAATACATGCCCAGCGGCGTGATCCCAGCCGCACTGGCGGACGAAACGGAGCCTTTCAGGATTGAAGGCAAGCATCCCCAATTAGTTGTGCTGAATGATCGCCCAATCAATGCTGAAACACCCGCGCACCTTTTAGATGATCGAGTCACGCCTGCTGACAAACTCTTTGTCCGAAATAACGGTATTCCGCCAAAATCGGTGGATGCCGAAAATTGGAAGTTGACTGTTGATGGTGAGTCAGCAGTAAAGCCAATGACATTTTCAATTGCAGATCTAAAATCTAATTTTAAACATTATACGTTTCAGCTAACTTTGGAATGCGGTGGCAATGGGCGCTCAGAATTTGATCCTCCAGCTCAAGGAAACCAATGGACTACTGGTGCCGTCGGGTGCCCAGCATGGAGCGGAGTGCGTTTGGCGGATGTCCTGAGCGCCGTGGGTGTTAAAGAGGATGCTGTTTATATCGGATACTATGGTGCTGATTCGCATATATCCCTTAAGCCAAACAAAGTATCAATCAGTCGAGGCGTCCCAATAAGCAAGGCAATGGAAGACGAAACACTTATCGCTTGGGCTATTAATGGGCAAGATCTCCCCGCAATGAATGGCTATCCTCTGAGATTAGTTATTGGGGGATGGCCCGCCTCCGTTTCAGGAAAATGGTTAAAACGAGTTAGCATTAGAAACAGAGTGCATGATGGTGCAAAAATGGGCGGTTACTCTTACCGCGTTCCGTGCACTTCAGTTGCTCCTGGTGTAGATGTAGATGAGCAGGATATGTGTATCATTGAATCTATGCCTATAAAATCACTAATTACATTTCCTCGTTCTGGAGTATGGCAACCCCTGAGGGATAAGATGATATTTAGGGGACATGCTTGGGCAGGAGATCTTTCAGTGGAAAGGGTAGATATCTCGATTGACTTTGGGCAAACTTGGAAGAGAATGCATCTCGAAAAACCATCAAATCGCCTTGCTTGGCAACATTTTTCTGGGCAAATTAAGTTTCCTAAAAAAGGTTATTATGAAGTCTGGGCTAGAGCTTCAGATCAAAATAAAACTGCACAACCAATGGTGGTGCCCGGCTGGAATCCAAAAGGGTATCTGAATAATGCATGTCATAGAATTGCCGTCAAAGTAGTATGAAATTGCTATTGCCATTAATCATTGTTTTTAATTCATCCCTGTCAATCGCATCGGATAACGACCCTGCAACTGGTTTGATCAAGCGGCCAGGCATGGAGTTGGTTCGAACCCATTGCACTGCATGCCATTCAGCCCGACTGATTATTCAGAATAAAGCAGATCGCCTCGGATGGCTTTCGACAATTCGATGGATGCAAGAATCTCAAGGATTATGGCCTCTAGGTCAAGTCGAAGCGACGATATTAGATTATTTGTCTGCGAACTATGGCCCTCAAACAGTCGGTAGGCGTAAGCGGCTTTCTTCCGATCTGCTGCCTCCATAGCGTGGTGAACAAGGTTGCTATAACTTGAATTTTTTACTCTATGGCGCAAATATTTAAAGCCACAATTATGAATGAAATAAAAAAAAACATCACTGGTCTAATTCTCTGTGTCGCGATTTTCACAGCCGCATACTTCACAAGCAATTTAATTAGTACAATTTTATCGGGCAATCAAAACAGTCCTATCCCAACCGTGATATTTGCCGTTCTGACTGGCATTCTCGCAAAGAATATCCTCAAACCTCATGCTCATTTTGAACCCGGTATTAGTTTCGCGCAAAAAAACATCCTACGACTAGGTATCATTTTTTTAGGAATACGTATCAGCTTGGGCGATGTATTGGCATATGGGGCGCTCTCTATACCACTTGTAATCATTTGTATACTCACTGTGATATCTGTTATCAAACTTACCAGCCAACGACTAAAAATTTCCTCCGAAATGACCTACTTGATAGCGATAGGCACCTCCATTTGTGGTGCGAGCGCAATCATTGCGCTCGCACCTGTCATCAACGCCAAGAAAGGAGAAATCACCTATGCCGTAGCCAATATCGTTCTATTCGGACTCATCGGGATGTTTTGCTACCCCTACCTTGCCGAGACACTCTTTGACGGCAACCAAAAAGCTATTGGCCTTTTTTTGGGTACAGCTATACATGACACTGCTCAGGTAGCGGCGTCCGGACTAATTTACGAGCAGCAATTTGCCAGTTCAACCACTCTTGAGGTGGCTACTATCACCAAATTGGTGCGAAATAGCTTTTTGCTCCTGCTTATACCAATCTTTGCATTTGCTTACATGAAAGATAACCAAGGAAAGAATTACTCTCTGAGAGAAATATTTCCTTTTTTCGTGCTCGGTTTCATTTTTTTGGTCACTTGCCGAACAGCCGGCGATGAATTAGTAGCCAGAGGGTTTCTCATGATTTCTGAATCGCACTGGCAATATGTGATATCGCTTGTGAAAACCGGTTCAAGCATTTGTCTAGGAGTTGCCATGGCTTCTCTCGGTCTATCCACCGATCTTTCGGAACTTAACGCAGTTGGCTACAAGCCATTTTTGGTGGGTTTTTTGGCTGCAACCGCAGTGGCTGTGAGCAGCTTTGTGGTAATCAGCCTTTATGTAGATTTTCAATATCTGACATAAATCGAGGAAAGCATACTAACAACAAGCAGCAGTTCCGTGCCAGCCACGAAGAGGCTTCTTTATAAACTAAGGCTGTATGGCTACCCAGTCTTAGTAGTAGCAGTCAACCATTCTCTTCCTTTCAGCATCGCCCTCCAATAGACTGCAGGCAACACCGATTTTTTAAGAAACCATGCAGAGCGTCGAGCCTTAGTTGAATCCCATGGGAAAGTGGGCATGACTTGTCCGCCATATCCAAATTCGGCCAAAATAATTTTTCCATTCTCGACTGTGAGCGGACATGAGCCATAACCATCATACAAAGGTTTTAGTTCGCCACCTGACAAAAATGAAATCACGTTTTCGGCAACAATTGGAGCCTGTTTTCTCGCCGCCGCCGCCGTCTTTGCATTTGGAGTAGCCGTAACGTCCCCCAAGCCAAAAATATTTTCGTACTTATTATGCTGCAACGTTTCATGATCTACATCCACCCAACCAGCTTGATTAGATATTGAACTATCTGAGACAAAATCAGGGGCGCTTTGAGGTGGACAGACATGTATCATATCAAAGCGCCGCTCTACCACCTTCGTCTCAGCGCCCTCCTCACTCACACGAAACCAGGCTGTCTTGGCGGAACCGTCAATCTTTATAAGGTTAGAATTGAAATCAAGATTAATCCGGTACCGCTTGACATATTCCATAAGCGGAGGAACGTAAGTAGCACAGCCAAATAAAACCGGGCCTGCATTACAAAAAGAAACTTTCATATCAGATAGTTGGCCACGCCGTTGCCAGTGGTGGCACGACAGATACATAGCCTTTTGCGGAGCTCCTGCGCATTTAATAGGCATCGGAGGTTGAGTAAAAATAGCTTCCTTGCCCTCCATCTCCCTCACGAGTTTCCAAGTATAAGGCGCAAGATCATAACGGTAGTTCGACGTAACTCCATCTTTACCCAACGAATCGGTCAAGCCCTCGACAGCATCCCAATCAAGTTTTAAACCTGCAGCTACAATTAAAATCTCATAACCAATTCGTTTTCCATCATCCAAAATAACGTGGTTATTCTCTGGCTCAAAACTCTCGACTGCGCCCTTGACCCGACTAACCCCTTTTGGCCAAACATCACTGATATCTCTGCATGTTTCCTGTTTATCAAACACTCCGGCTCCTACCATGGTCCAACCTGGTTGATAGTAGTGCCTGTTATCAGGCTCGATAATTCCGATGTCCAAAGATGGATTACGCTTTTTCAAACTCGATGCTGTCGCCAGCCCCGCAGCTCCACCCCCAACAATTAAAAGTTGATATGAAATGGACATTGTTCTCTCCAAAAAGTTTTTAAAGTTTGTTGATCGGGATTTTAAGATAGACGTTCCCATCGTTTTCCGCAGGCGGCAGTTCTCCGGCTCGCATGTTGACTTGGATCGACGGTATTAGCAGCTTAGGCATTGATAAAGCCTCATCTCTAGTGGTTCTCATTGAGACAAACTCTGTTTCAGTTGTACCTCGGCCCACGTGAATATTGAGTTCTTTCTGCTCGGCCACAGTCGTCTCCCAACAATAAGAATCTCGACCAGGTGCTTTATAGTCGTGGCAAAGAAATAATCGCGTCGAATCGGGAAGCGCAAGGATCTTATGAATGGAATGGTAAAGTTCTGTCGCAGAACCTCCGGGAAAATCGGCACGAGCAGTGCCAAAATCGGGCATAAATAATGTGTCACCGATAAAGGCTGAATTACCAATGATATAAGTCACGCAGGCAGGCGTATGTCCCGGAGTATGCATAACATCAACTCTCAAACCTCCAATAGTGAAATTATCACCGTCCATAAATAGTCGATCAAATTGGCTTCCATCCATTTCAAATTGAGTTCCTGCATTGAATACTTTACCGAAAACTCTTTGAACCGCATTGATGTTTGAACCTATACCAATTTTTGCTCCGAAACGCTTGGACAAGTATGGCGCGGCAGACAAATGGTCTGCATGGACATGAGTTTCTATTACCCATTCAAGCTTCAAATTTTTGGAAATAATCTCATCTATCAATCGATCCGCGTGGGCTGTATGCATCGTCCCTGAAGCCAAATCGAAATCCCAAATGGAATCTATAATGGCACATGATAGTGATGCAGGATCTTTAACGATATAACAAGCAGCATTTGTTGCCTCGTCAAAAAAACAATGCACNTCTGGATTTTGTGTGTTCATTTACCGGNCCTTAACATGCTAAAACAANCTCAGTGCCGCATATTTCTCAATATGAAAAAGACTCCGNNATAGTGGCGCNNGCCTCCCAANACACCNANTCNTNTCAGCTTGATGGNAAAACAACTTCAATTGGTTTTTTGNAAGNCTCACAAAACGAAATAGACAAGTCAATATGCTATATTNTACAANCAATTTTTANATCAANATTAATGAAAGATATGTAAATTTCGNNTGAACGCATTTATAAAGCAATTAATCCATATAAATGCAGNATTTTTTGAAAAACAGACTCGCAGAGAGTTAGAATGNGNTTAGGGATGCTCACAAATAGGAGGATTTGAAAATGTCAGANAGTATAGACAGTTGCTGTGCAGGCCCCGGATACGCCTCACCACAGGATGCTATTAACGCACCTCGTGAAAAGATCGTTTACACGATTTGTATTTACACCGGTACTGGTATAGAAAAACCAGACTACTTGGCTACCATAGATGTTGATGAAGAAAGTCCCTCCTATGGTCAGGTAATTCACAGGACAGAGTTTGGCGTTATTGGAGATGAGCTCCATCACATGGGTTGGAATGCTTGTTCGTCATGTAATGACGACGGCAACATGGAACGAAAATATTTGATTATCCCAGGCGTACGAACAACCAATTTCTATATCGTAGATACTGCTACAAACCCAAGAAGACCCTCCCTTTTTAAGACGATTAACGGTGAAGAAATAAAGAAAAAAACTAACTTGTCTGCACCACACACTGTGCATTGTTTAGGAGCGGATATCATAGTGTCTATGCTCGGCGATGCCAACGGTAATGGTCCCGGCGGCTACTTGCATCTAGATAAAGATTTCAACATTGTGGGCCGTTGGGAAAATGATACAGCAGGTATGAAGTTCAGCTACGACTTTTGGTATCAACCACGCCACAATATGATGGTCTCTACCGAATGGAGTGCGCCTAATACTTTCATGCCAGGATTTGATCTCGAAGACGTTGGTAGAGGCAAGTATGGACAACAAATCCATTTCTGGGATTTTAAGAACCGAAACATAGAAAAAACTATAGATCTCGGCGCAGATGGCTTAATTCCATTAGAGGCTCGCTTCCTTCACAACCCTGATAGCACGCATGGTTTTGTAGGCGCTACCTTGAGTTCAAATATATTCCATTGGTTTAAAGATGAAACGGGTGAGTTAAAAATTGAAAAAGTGATTGATGTCGACGCTATTGATGTGGAAGACTTTCCGGTTCCAATGCCGGGATTAATTACCGATATCCTTATTTCAATGGATGACAAGTACCTATACTTTTCAAACTGGTTGCATGGGGATTTGCGGCAATATGACATTTCTGATCCATCAAACCCTAAATTGACGGGCCAAGTCTGGATGGGTGGACTGCTTGGTAAAGCTCCAGAGGTCAATGGGAGAACAGTGGATGGTGCCCCGCAAATGATTCAATTGTCCCTTGATGGTAAACGTCTTTACGTGACCACATCACTCTTCTCAACTTGGGATAATCAATTCTACCCTAGTATGAAAGATAAAGGCGGCATAATGCTTATTGTCGATTGTGACATAGACAATGGCGGCATGAAAATCCGAAAAAATTTCCATCTGGACTTCGGAAATGAGCCCAATGGGCCCGCCAGAGCGCATGAAACCAGATACCCAGGCGGAGATTGTTCTTCAGACATTTGGGTCTAGTTTTTCAGACCAAGGTATCAATGACTTCCAAATTTAGGCACCATGTTGGAACGAAAACCCACATATAACATTAGATTTAGGAATCGCCAAAATCTTACTCTTCAGGTGAGCGAGGATGAGTGTATCATGGACGCTTCAGAAGCTGCTGGATATGTTCTGCCAGTCGCATGCCGATATGGCGGATGCATTACCTGCGCAGCCAAGATAATAGCTGGGAGCGTGCGTCAACCAAATGGAACCGCTTTAAATAAACGTCAAACGCGGGAAGGCTATGTACTGCTTTGCGTAGCTAGACCAAAAGAAGATTGCATATTCGACGTCGGCGTCGAGAGCCATGATTCTTTGTATCAAAATCCGTTTGCTCAACAAGGCGCNCACAGATTACTTGAAAAAGCAAGAACGCTATAAAAGGTCATAGTACGGCGACAAAGAAATAGTTGGCCCTGTTTAGATTTTTTTACTACGCCTCGCAAGTCATACCCTAAAGGTCTTTATATTTTTATCCTTTTGAGTTCAACTCGGATAAACTTATGTTAATGTGCGAATCCGATTGTGCTTGAACCCAGAAACTGGAATAAGGAAAAAAAATGCAAAATCTTGTCGTAGCCATTTTTCGAATCAAGGCCGGAAAAATGAGAGAGGCCACAGATTTGTTGATGCAAATTCTGCCAGAAACTCGCGCATACGAAGGCTGCATAAGCCTACAATTGTTTCTTGATGAAGAAACCGACACATACACGCTGATTGAGGATTGGAAAAGCCTAGCAGATTATAACAAGTATGTTGAATGGCGCATGGAAACGGGTGTGTTTGACATGTTCGATCCATTGATTGAAGGCGGAGCTGAGGGTATTGATATCCAAAGGCATGGAGAGAGTATCGCGAGTTACTAAGCTGCAGCTCTAAACTCTACTTGCTTCACACTCAATAAACTTGTCATCGCGGTCATATTGTTCAGGGATTTTAAATTTCCTAAACAGCATTAAAACTCACAAACTTACTTAACTTTTCTTCATCTATAATCCGAAATTTGAGTTGCATTCCAAAGTTTGAAAAATTAAATATGCTCACCGATAATTTCCTCCGCATGGCATTTGCTATCTTTTCTCAAGAAAAGAATGGGCCTTAATCAAGCATAGAGACACTCTCAACAGGATATATAAATCCGAGTAACGAATTGATGTATGCTGAACGGTTTGATAGCTTTTAACTGTATTACACGATCAATCTTAAGTCGTTCTTAAAATAAAAATAATTCGGATGGGCGAGCTCTTTTATCTGCCCTCTTATTCTCTATTTAAGAAAGCCACCGCATTCAGTGAACACTCATAAAGCTCAAATCTTTGCTTCCTTCCGGACCAAAAAGGCCTGACAGTCTTTTTTAGGCCGCTGGAAGCGCTAGCTAGAACTAATAGGAAAACAAGTATTTTCTTCGCGAGTGTTCTTATCATTTGATATTNGACTATCGAAAACTGCTAGACGATGTGCCGTTTGACGGTTTACTTGTTTTGATTTAGATCTGATTTTTGGTTTCGCGTTCTTCCTTTGTACATTGCATTCTTCTGACAACAGGGTCAAGTGTTTCCTCTGCGTCAGGCGGTTGAATCACTTCGAGTCGAAACACTGCCGTCAAACTTTCGCGATTGATAGCCCAACCTTCATAATAATCAGGCTGTAAAATCTGAAAAGTAATTATTTCCACTCCATTCTCAAACGCTATTCCACGCTGCCACTCATTGGTTTTAAATGCTGTTATGTCCAGACGGCCAGTGTCCGTATCAAGGATTATGTCTCTGTCGCTATTTAACCCTCCCAANGATATTTTAATAGGNGTGCAAGTAATGAAGACGATGCCACCCTCATGAGCTAGAATCTTGACGGACCATATCATCAAAATGATGAAAGAATAAACGGTANTTTTTTTCACGAATCTGACTCCAAGTGCGATTTTCCTATGTATAGTCTCAAAATCAGTATTACGGCACAAGCTATGCTTCAAAAATAATACTTTTGCACCTTAAAGCCANAGAGATTAATANGCCGCCAAAAACTATGCTCCACCAACAACACTCTCGGGTTCATTGAGATGCGCGCTTAAATCACCCACCATCATATACCTGATGATCCGTTGACGAAATTTCCATAATCCCTCGACCCGTTGGAAACGATCAAAATAGTGACCGCAAAAAATTGCCTGCAGNGGNAAATCANTNGTCTGCTGNAAAACCGTCACGTAACACTGACTCTNTGCNNTGTTATTTACTTCGTNAATTTCTAAATCCAGATTAGATACAATATGCTTAGTTCGCGGAGTCCCATCTTCATAAATTCTTACGGTAGACAATGCATCAAGTACTTGTTGCGTTCCGACTCTCGGTTCGGTGCCTTCTACAGTCCATTCCGCATTTTCAAAAAGCTGAGCAAATCCCTGAAGATCTCCAGTGTCAATTGTGAATCCATATTGGTTAATTAAGTGGGTAATTTGAGTTCGGCTGTCCATGGAGTAAGCTCCTTAAAACTGGAAATGCTACCTTATCCCAGACATTCAAGGAAGACATCTTGTCAAGATAAGTTATTTTTTCTCTACCTTGTCATTCGGAAAAATCAATCTTTTTCTTTAGATGGCAACTTGTAGAACTTCATTGCCCTGTTCCTAAAGGACCCAAATCGGATAGCGAAGAGATCAAAAAAATAGTTCTGATAAAGTCTCCAAGGGCGTCTTGCTCCCTGACGAGGGAATCTATCGATGGAGCGTTCAACATACCCGGATGAAAAATCAATGACTGGCGCAGTTGGCATATCGCCCGAGCAGTTGGAAACGCAATAACCATAGCTGTTGCGGTCCATAAACTTTAATAATTTGCATAAATGTTTACTGGTTAGATCACATTTGAGTGTCCAAGATGCATTGGTGTAACCTGCTGCTATAAGAAAATTGGGTATCCCACTCAACATCATTCCCTTGTATGTAACCGCATCGGAGATATCAATAGTCCTGCCATCGACAATAAAAGTGATACCACCCAATGGCAATAAATCGAGGCCAGTTGCGGTGACAATAAGGTCTGCTTCGATGCTCGCGCCGGACTCTAGATCAATTCCACGCTCATTAAACTTGAGTATGCGATCAGTTAAAATGGAAACACTCCCATCCGCAAGACTCCTAAATAAATCCCCGTTCGGCACGAGACACAATCGCTGATCCCAGGGGTCATACTTGGGGTTAAAATGGGTGTCCACATCGAAATCATGTCCTAACTGACCTATGACGAGCTTACGAAGCGTCTGCTTAGCATAATCCGGATATTTCTTGCAAACATAATAAATCAGCATCTGCTGAAATATATTTTTCAAACGAGTTAACCGGTGCGCCAGCTTTTTCGGCAACCACGTGTGTATCCTGTTAGCGAAGGCGTCTAGGGTAGGCATAGACACAACATAACTGGGTGATCGCTGCAACATAGTCACGTGCGCGGCTTTTTTGGCCATAGCGGGAACGATGGTAACGGCTGTAGCACCGCTACCCACGACAATAACTCGTTTGTCAGAATAGTTGAGATCTTCTGGCCAATGCTGAGGATGGATCAGCGTGCCACAAAAATTTTCCACACCATCAAAGTCGGGCATGTAACCCGAGTCATAACGATAATATCCCGTGCATGAGTATAGAAAATGGCAATTGACGATTAATGGCTCCTCCTCCACTCGAGATATAGTGAGCTCCCATCTAGCAAGACCGCTTTCCCATGATGCTTTGATTAGCGTATAACCATAACGAATATACTTATCAACGCCATACTCAGCGGCAGTTTCACGCACGTAATTAAGAATATCGGATCCGTCAGCAATTGCTTTTTGCTGTGCCCAAGGTTTAAAAGAATATCCCAATGTATGCATATCGGAATCAGAGCGTATTCCGGGGTATCGAAACAGATCCCAAGTACCCCCCATTCTATCTCTTGACTCAAGCACCAAATACTTTTTGTCGGGATTATTTTTTTCGAGGTGGCATGCAGCGCCTATTCCAGATAAACCGGCGCCAACTATTACGACATCAAAACTACATTGATCCATTGTGGGTTCCTTGCAGTTCTATAAACTGATTACAAAGACAAGCAGGCTTTATCGATTATGTTGCCCCAACCGAAAAAATATAATGGCGATAAATAAAACATTCTAGGGAAAAATTTGGTAAGTAATTCAAAATATTTTGCGAAACCAGCCTTCGGTTTTTTTATCTAGCGATGCTTGACATCTCTTAAGCTGGCTACTGTATTCTTGTGTCTTTTTCTGAACCCGTGAAGCAACTTTCAGCAATTGAGGCTTCTTTTTATAACTGCCTTTACTAAATCCTCCCCAACCTTCGTGATATGCGAGATATTGAGAATATGCATCCCACTTAGATATACCAAGTTGAGACTTTGTTTTGTCAGAGTACCAACCGACAAAATTAATCGCATCACCAAAATCATCGCGGTCATGACTCCAATTGCCCGTGTCTTTTCGATAATCATTCCAAGCAGGGTCCTGTGCTTGCGCATAACCATAGGCAGATGATCTTCTTGGCAACGGAATAAATAGAAATTTTGGTCTTTCAGGGCGAACTTTCGGCCGAAATGAAGATTCATGATAAATAATAGACATCATAAGCGGAATTGGGGTGCCCCATCTTTTCTGAGCGGTCTTGGCATCATGATACCAATCACTATCACCCCGAAAGATTGCACAAAGATCATCAATATTACCCGGACGATATGTAGCACACCCTTGCAATAGGATTCCCAAAAACAGCAATGAAACTCTGGACATCAATTCACCTTGATGGGGCTATCAACGGCGAACATCGAGATAATTTAGCACCAACAAATAAATCGCCACCAACCGAATAGTAATTGCTGCTATGACACCCATGGTAGGCGTTTGTGAAAAAGCCAAAAAGTGAGACTCAACATCGCTCCAAAGTATGCTGCAAATGACGATAAGCGATAAAACGGTGACGCTGCGAAAGTAAAAGTTCTTCCAAAGACAAACGAAATAAACTATGGCCAGCGGAACTAGAACCGAGACACGAAATAATAATACAGCCTCTAGTTGTCTCGTCCCCTCAATAAGATCGCCATTCCAATAAGTGCCGATATGAAACTCTGGGTAGATAACTATCAGAGCGAGACGCACAATAAACAGGGCAGCTACCGCTAGGGTACGTATTAAAAGCTTATTTCTGATACGGTCAAAATATTGTCCTTCGACCTCATAGGCCGGCAAAAGTGCTCGCATTTCCTCTTCACTGACCACATCAGTGTTCATAAAACACCTTCCATTTAGCCTCTATCTATTCGTTTATTATGTAGTTATTAAATAATACTGAGTTAATCTAACACTAAATACAGGATTGATGCAAAAAAATTCGGCAAGATTTCTTGAAAAACACATTGCGTCAATCAGTGAATTAACACCACAACAAATACTTGCCAATCAGGTTTAATCAAAAAAGGGGCTATTGTAAATCCATGGCATTACCACAAACAGTGGAGTATCATTGAAGGTAAAAAATCCTGAAAAGACTTCTTATTCCTGTGAGCTATTGAGAAATACTATTATTTCAAAAATATCAACAGCCAAAAAACTTTTTTTCGCGGGCGACAACCGGGGTATGGCAATTTCGGCACCGCTATTGGTAATAGGGTTTGTGGTATTTACCGTTATTAATCCGAGTTACGCGGACAGTGTCTTCTCTGCCGCCAAGAACTTCATTGCAAATGAATTCGGCGGCTTCTACATCTACCTGATGTCCATAATTCTGATACTTGCTATTTTGTTGAGCATAAGTCCGGCGCACGATATTAAACTTGGAAAAGATGATGACACTCCTGAATTTCATCTATTTCAGTGGTTCTCGATGCTGTTTGGTGCCGGTCTCGGCATTGGAATTCTGTTTTGGAGCATAGCTGAGCCCATGACTCATATGCAAACAAATCCATTTCTAAGTGAGTCAGAGCAGCTTACCGAGGTTGGCGCGCAGGTTGGGATGCGCCTCTCGCTATTTCATTGGGGCTTACATGGTTGGGCCATTTACGTGGTACTTGGCATGGCTTTAGCCTATTCATCCTTTCGAAGAGGTTTGCCGCTGTCGATCCGTTCTACGCTTTATACTGTCTTCGGCGATAGGATCTATGGCCCCCTCGGTTTCTTCGCAGATTTGCTAGCAGTTGCCGGTACGGTTTTTGGCATCGCGACCTCGCTGGGTTTAGGCGCGCAGCAAATAAATGCTGGACTAAATTATCTGGCCGATATGACGATCGATATAACTACTCAAATAGGCCTAATCGCTGTCATCTCAGTGGTAGCTACTGTGTCAGCACTCACCGGAGTGAAGCGAGGTATCCGTATACTAAGTGTCCTAAATATGCGCCTCACACTTCTTATTTTATTGGCGTTTTTTCTACTTGGGCCGACTGGATACCTTATTACTAGCCTGTTTAAAAATAGCTTAGATTACTTTGTAAATTTACCCAAACTTAGCTTCTGGGTAGATCCTGATCCAGAGAGTCCATGGCAAAATTCTTGGACGATTTTTTATTGGGGATGGTGGATTGCATGGGCGCCTTTTGTAAGCATGTTCATAGCCCGTATTTCCCGCGGTAGAACCATCCGGGAATTTGTAATTGGCGTTCTGTTGGCACCCACATTGCTAGCCATCGTGTGGCTCACGATATTTGGCAATACTGCAATCTACCTCCAGCTCTTTGAGAATAGCGGTATAGCCGCCGCGGTAAATCAGGACTTGACATCAGCTCTCTTCACAACTATCGAATCAATGAAAGCCAATACTATTCTGACGGCTACCATTGCGACAGTCTGTGTCATTCTTCTTGTAACATACTTTGTAACGTCTGCTGATTCAGCTACACTCGTTATCTGCACACTTATTACTATGGGTGATCCAAATCCGAGTCAGCGACTGAGAATTTTTTGGGGCGTTGCAATTGGTTCAGTCGCAGCGGCCCTGCTCTTTTCCGGAGGCCTTGCTGCTTTACAAACAGCATCGATTCTCGCTGCTTTGCCCTTTTCTATAGTGGTAATCTTGGCGTCATTCAGTCTATGTACTGGCCTCTATAAAGAGGTTAAAGAACGTCGGTAATTTAATGTGTTCGATATTAAGGTCGAAAGAGCAAAATAAAAGCCCGCTTGAAGTGTTCACTATTTCTAAGATTCTTGTCTGTACGATGCAACTGCGCGCTTAGCAGGGGTGGTCGCATCGACGAATGAGCTACTCTTAGTTGAGAGGGCAACGTTCTAAGACTTTACCAAGAGCTTGCCTCAATGGCTCCAGGTGGTGATCAAAATAACGCCACTGTTCAAGACCCTCCCTATAAATCGGTTGGCGAACTTGCTCTGAGCTTGGTGTTCGGACAGCCCTCTCTGTTTTATGAAAACTGAGACAGGCTGACTCAAACGGCAGGTTACAATAGTCTAATATCCGTCGGACTTGAGATTCCAGATCGGCAACGACATCCTCATATTGAACCAGAAGCACTTGATCCGGCAGCACTCGGTCCCAATGATCCATTAACTCGACATAATCCCTATAATATCTGCCAATATCCTCGAGTGAGTATGTAAAAAATTGACCTTCCCCAAACAACTGCTTAAATCCACTAAAACAGCACGCCATAGGGTGGCGACGAGCATCAATTATCTTGGCGTTTGGCAAAATCAATTTAATTAACCCGATATGCCTAAAATTATTTGGCATCTTGTCAATAAAAAAGGGGGTGTCTGTTCTATGAATTTCTGTGTCTCGCATATAATCATCGCCAAAACGCCTGAGAGTTTTTACGTCCAGATCATGTAAATTATGGGGATATGGTTTGTTTCCTTGCCTCTTACCTTTCCGACGCAGGCGACCTGACAAGGTCAGAATGTCAGGTAACTCAGCAGTTCCTTCCACCAAACTATGTGACGAGAGAATCTGCTCCAATAACGTCGAACCGGCTCTTGGAAGCCCAACGATAAAAATAGGATCAGCAGCTCCATTTCCCATGTTTCTGAATTTTTCAAAGAGCATCTTGCCGCACGCATCAATTTGATCCTGTGTCTGTTTTGTGGTGTTGTCACTATCGTAGTTCACCAACGCGGCTTTCGTGCTATTGCCAAACGCATAGTGTGAAAATGCCAGGTCGAAATTCTTTCGGTCTTCAAACGCCTTGCCAAGCGCAAAGTTTAAATAAACCTCATTCTGACCACTTACCCGAGCATCATTGGCTATGTGTTGCATAGCTTTTACCTCTTCGTCCGAGAAGCGATAGGTCTTTAGATTACTCAGAGCGTAATATGCTTCACAGTGAAGAGGTTGATTTTTGGATGCTTTCCGATAAGATCTCACCGCCTCACTGAAATCTCCTTTTGTCTTAAGCGCATGGCCGCGGGACACGTGAGTTATGGGATCCTTGGGTGAACGTTCGATTATACGGTCAAAATAATTGATCGCATTATCAAAATCTCCAAGTTGCATACATAAGATCGCATAAAGAGATTGAAACTGTAGGTTGTTAGGATTCATCTGCAAAAGTTTGCCCGTCTCCTCAAAAGCTTTCTCATATCTTTGCCTATCTCTTAGAACCTGTATCAGGTCAATTCTGATCTGGATGTCATCCGGATCAAAAGTAATAGCGCTCTCTAGCAGAAATTGCGCCTCATCTAGAACGCCGAATCGGACGCCGATCTCAGCCAAAATCCTCATGCCCTCAATGTTTTTGGGATTTTTTTGCATAAAAGATCGGCAAATCTGTTCCGCCTTTAATAATCTCCCTTCATGAAGCATGTCTGACGATGCCAGCAACGGTTTGGGCAGTTTGCCCAAACGATCTACTTGAGCTGCGATATGTCCATGCCCCGTGCTAACTCCCCTTGCCTTGTATATTTCTAGCTGCGCTCGCCAACTTGCTATCAAAGCTGGATTATGTGCACAAGCCTGACGGTAGGCTTGCAACGCCCCCTCATCTCGACCCATATCTCTCAAAAGATGCCCCCGCTCTTGATGGCCTCGCCCATATTCTGGCGCAACTTTTTGCAATTGGTCCAAAGCCTCTAATGACAATGCTGAATTGCGGAGGTACCTGTGACAAACGGCTGATAAATATAACCCTTCAACGCTGCTGCGCTTCGCAGGATCGAGAGAATCCAGGCTCGCAATTGCTCCGGGAATATCGCCCGTGGCGATCTGTTGTTGAATTGACTCAAAGGTATCGCGTGACTCGACCATAGGGTTTTGCCTAATCATAATATTTCGACTGAGACGTCATTTATGTTTCCGACCGACACAAAAACGCCCCTTTCGGGGCGTTTTGCATTCAAGGGTATCAACTATCAAAAGTCATAAGTAAAGCGCACCCCCATGGTACGAGGTCTGGTGTAAGCAATGCGCTCGCGATCATAGACATAACTTCCACTCATGGCAGCCATCTCATCAGTGAGATTATCGACAAACGCCTCCACAATCCAAGTTCCATTTGTGACTCCTGCGGTTACGTTCACCAGCGTCCAGCTATCAAGTTCGATAGAGTTGGGCTGAATAATGTCTGTCTTTTGTGAATCCGACATGGCAACACTCGGCATGAAATGAGCTGTTAACCCATTGTCTAAGTCCCAAACGTAACGAGCCGACAAATTGCCTTGGAACTCCGGAGCATAGGCCAACGATGATCCCTGAACTACGTCTCCCGTGGGCGTAAGGACATCTGTGACCTCAGTATCAAGGAACGAGAACGCAGCACGCAGGGTCAGATTATCACTGGCCGCATAAGTGAGGTCTCCTTCTATGCCCTTCACCTCGGCGTCTGCTGCGTTATCCGAGAAGAAGAGGTTAACGATACTAGTGTCAAAGATGGTCGTCTGAAGCTTTTCAATATCGATCATATACGCGCTGCCATTAAAGCGCATGGCACCGTCCATCATATCGAGTTTCCAACCAAATTCGATATTTATAACCTCGTCTGACTCTACCTCGAACGGAACCGTGTAGTTAGTTGCAGCCTGATATGCTCCACCCGGGCGATTCAGCAACCCGGTTCTGAAACCCTCAGACCATGTTAAGTAATAAAGACTATCCGAATCCGGAGTAAAAGAAACTGTTAGCTTTCCAATAACTCCGCTATCCTCACTGACATCTGGCGCCGTTAAGGAGTTTGTGATTCGATCAACATCATCTTGCTCAAGTCCATCAACACCAGCAACTGGCGGAGTGCCTCCAGCGCAATATGTAGGGTGTGTATCATGGGTATTGAATGTGTCGTTATTCCAGGTTAAGCAACCATCCCCGTCATAGAGGTCGTTTATGTCGGTGCCAAAGGCTTGATAATCCGTTGAACCAAGTCCCCCAAAATTATAGAAAGATGCGTTAGCACTCCCCATAAAATCCACTTCATAGTCATAGTAACGCGCACCAACAGTGACTGAGATAGTGTCTGATACGTCAAAGGTGATTTCCCCGAACAGCCCTAACTGCTCATCGGTACGCATAATATCATTTCTGAAAATGGCATCATCTGGAAACGGCTCGTCTGTAGTTCGGTAGCCGGGAGTGGGGAAGACAGTATTGGAACCAAAGCCAGCCACACCGCCCCATCCGATTGCATTCACGCTATCAGGATAGGTAAAGTCGTTCAGCTCAGTGAACTCAAAGTCGCTAAAGAAAGCGCCAACAGTTGCCCTTATACTGCGATCAGCCGGAGTATTTACCCTTAGCTCATGAGTTGTTAATTCGCTCGTAGACGTGGCATGCACATAGAGATTTGGCCTCCCGCAGTTACCAGTCACATCACCATAAGTTACCGAGTAGTCACAAACGTAATAGGGCAAATATTGACCAATATATAAGTAGTCAGAGTAGTCAACTTTCTGCTCGAGATCTCGGTCTGTGTAAGCCCCTGCGTAAAGAACCTCCAGCGCCCCTATTCTGCCTTCAAGCGTCAAACTGAAGTTACTGAACTCATCTTCAATAAATTCATCTTGATACCGCCGAATTTCATAATCACCGAGATTAGGATCGGAATAGAAGGTTCCATCGCTCTCCACTTGTTGTTCTATCACTCCAGCCTGCAGCGACCAATCATCATTGAACTCGATTAGCGCGCTGATGCGGCCTCCCGTATACTCGACTTCATTTTGATCTTCCTCGACAATTGCGGAGGCCTCCTGAAAAGTGACACCACTGAGATCTGCTCCTGCCTGAAAACCACCGCGAAAACCTTCAACCGGCACACCATTGCTGCGTACGGTTCCGGCAGGCTGCCATCTAGCGCTGTCAGCCACCGACAAAGTCCCAGCTACTCCGTCGACATATCCACCTTTCTTGTCGCGATAGAAGACGCCTCGAATGGCCACATTATCGCTGACAGGAGCGTTCATCATGAATTCTACATTATTGCTATCCCCTCCATCGGATATGGTTGCAAACCCAGCCTTGACTTTACCGTAGGCCGCGCTAAGATCGGGTTTGTTAGTTATCAAACGAACAGTGCCGGCCTGAGAACTTGAGCCGTATAGAGTCCCTTGGGGCCCCGCCAAAACTTCAACTCGAGCAATATCCGCAATGTATACATCGAGATTTCGACCGGGCTGAGCCATTGGCTGCTCGTCAAGATAGAGCGCAACGTTTGGCACCAAACCCGATACGCCTGCCACTGTCAGATTTGGCGTGGTCGATGCAACTCCTCGAATGTAAACAGTGCTTTGGCCAGGACCGTTGCCACCTCCTGCAGTAACACCCGGCAATTGCACTAGATAATCTTCAAAATTGGAAACACCAAGCTGCTCAAGGCTCTCTGACGTCAATGCAGATACCGCAACTGGTATATCCTGTGTGCTGGCCTCCGTCTTGGTTGCCGTCACTATGACTTCTTCTAACTGAGCAGCGCCCACCGACCCAGCCATGCCTGCACTAAGACTTGCGGCGATAATCGAGTTAACGGCTCGATTCAAACTCTTCTTACGAAACATACTTATCTCCCTCACTCGTTTTTGTAATTCGTTGGGTAGTATTAATTATTTTTCTAATAAAAATTGATGCGTCATCATACCAAGTCTGGGCCGCTGTTATAAGTAGTTTCTTCATTTAAATCTGCTAGTCAGCATCAACGCCAGTTTAATAATCGAATTTTATCCCCGCTTAGGTCAACCCTTCGTTTTCGATATAAGACACCGAGAGCCTGCTTATATTTCTTTTTAGACACCTTAAACTCTTTGTAAATCGCCTCTGGTGGCGATTTATCACAGAGTTCTGAAATCCCTCCCGATGCCATAAGATGGAGGATGATGCGTTCGCCTAAGTCTTCGCTATCTTTGAAGGAGCTTCGGGAAATAAGGAAGTCCAGTTTACCATCTTGGCGAATATTCTTTACATACCCAGGTAGCCGCTCACCAATCAGCAATTTTCTGTAAGCATCAGCAAAAAACACCATGCCTAAGTATCTATCATCTGCAACCGCCTTATATCCCAGGTCTGTTACCATCGCTATTTGCAATGCCACCTCCTGACCTTGCTGAAAAGCATCATTGGTTTCCTTCAAGTGTCGATGCAGCTTTGTTGACGCGACGATACGGTCAGATTCAGTGTCGTGGTATGTGTATACAACATAGGATTTGCCGGCCACCATCTTGGTCTGTTGTTCTCCAAAAGGAACCAGTAAGTCCTTGGCTAGACCCCAATTGAGAAACGCTCCCGTGCTATTGACATCCACCACAGATAGCCGTGCACACGCATGAACGTGGGTCAATGGCTCCCTAGTCGTCGCCGTCAGAATACCTTTTGATCCAAAATAAAGGAACACCGAGATCGAACTTCCCAGAATAAGGTCTCCAGAAAAATCAGTGGCCGGCAAGAGAATCTCGCCGCGCTCAAATCCATCCAAATACACTCCAGCTTCCACCTTTCTTGAGACTTTTAAGTCGTTTACCGCGCCAACTTGGACCATAAATACCTCACTTATGGGTTTAAGGAAGACCATTTAGGGCGGGGAAATATAAAATATGTTTCTAGTCATTGCTACCAAAATAAAAAGTTAATTAAAAAGACACTTTAGCGGGATACTCGCCTACACCGACGGCAGTCTTTTCAGCAAAGAATCTAGGAATTTCCTCTAGGTCTTGTTTAGCCTAAAAATCATGTTGTTCTAATGTTGAGGGGCATTAGATTTTTGATCAAACATGGCACTCTTGCCAATAAAACAGAATATTCTAACCCT
>NZXB01000082.1 GCA_002701765.1 Porticoccaceae bacterium | reverse complement strand
AATCTGGAATGTATCAAAACTATTTGCAAGGGTCGTAATGTCTGTCAAGATGATCGTCCAATAAGCCACTCAGCGCTTCAATCGTTTCTGTTAAAGTAGGTCAACCATGTCTGGTTCTACTCAATTTAAAGTTCTCTTGGCCGCAATCACGCTAGTATTTGTTATGAGTTGCCATCAGTTCAACGAATATGACTGTGCAAACATTTCCGTAGCGGTCATTGCGGGTCTAGAAAATGACGCCGGTTTGAATTCAGGCGAGCTGAGATTGGCAACGTATCTCTATGAGGTTGTCCCTGCCAGGGGAAGTTTTATGGTTCATTCTTATGACGAAGTATTTCGGGCCTGTCAAAAGTTTAAATATGATCCTAACTCGCCGTTTTAAAACTCATATGAAACTGTCATTTGACTCAGCATCGAAAAGAAAAAGCACTCACTCATCATGCAATGTCCATACAACAGATGAGCTCCCATAAATTTGATGGGCGCATAAGCTTTGATTGGCTATTCAACCGCCTCGCAATGGTCTTTTTAAGCATGTTCACTGCACACTTGATGACGGGATGTCGAGAAACGGCCCGGTATCAACTGGCTCTATGTACACACTGCTATCTTCTAGAGATTCTGGATCAAGGGGCTCTCCAACTGACCTAAAATCTCCCTTGAAATTTTCTAATGGGTCTATGAATCCCACCGGCATATTCTGACCAAAATTCAACACTTCCTCTTCACTATTTTGAGTCGATCTGATCAGGATTGGTCGGTCCGGATGAGGAACGTCAAGATTTCGGCCGATATTTCTGGCAGGCGCTTCGTCCTGGACCTGATAAAGCTCGTTAGCCAATTGCAAACTACTTGAAGAATTACTAGCTGGTTGGAAGTTGGCCTCCCTTGAGTCAACATCGAGCTCAAATTTTTCCTGCGCCGGCATAATCTGTTGCACTTGGTTGTTGCCAATTGCAGAGTCATTCGATATTCGCATCCAAATCAAGACTATTAGCGCCGCGGCTAGGACAAAGTTTCTACGAGACATGTGAGCAATTAATTTTCATTTGATTCACAAAATAACATATGGCGAGTATCGCGGATTGAGGCCACTGAATCAATAAAGACGGCTTTTTTACTCACGATTTACACCAAATCGTTACCGATTAACAGTGTTATTATTCGGTAAAAAAACTGTTAAAGATTTAAACCGGTCCAGAATTATTCTTAACTTTTTGCTATTTATATCAATAATTTCGAAGACAAAGTTGCGGCAACATATTGCCAGTTTAATAAAGATTATAGTGGTTTTTCCGAAGCTAATTATAGACTTTGAATTGCGTAAATTGTGATAGGTACTGTCAAAAGTGATTAAGGTAAACACTAATATTTCTGCTCTAAAAGCTGCGATCTCTTTGACCAGCACCCAGAGGAGTTTGGATCAAACTTTAGAGCGCATAGCCAGCGGTGTGCGAATCAATTCTGCGGCCGATGACGCTGCGGGGCTAGCGATCTCATCTAAAATGACCAGCCAAATAATTGGATTGAGGCAAGGCATCCGAAACGCCGATGATGCAATTTCTATGGTCCAAATTGCCGAGGGAGCTACCGTTGAAATCTCAAATATGCTTCAGCGGATGCGTGAGTTAGCTATCCAAGCTGTGAGCGATTCGAATTCTTCGAAGGATCGTGTGGCATTGGATAACGAGTTCCAACAACTATCTGCCGAAGTAGACAGAATCGCCAATAATACCGAGTGGAACGGAACAAGTTTGCTTAACAGCTTTAGTGCGGGATCCGTAACACTCCAAATCGGAGCTAATGCAGGGCAAACAATAACGACCGATTTTGGTAACTTTCGCGCAAATACTGGCCTTGGTGTGCTTGGCGTTAATCTGAATACAAAAAGCATCGCCGGTGCGGCCAGCACACAATATTTCGAGGTGGAACCAATTGATCCTAGGACATATGCCAGCAGTTCAACCTCTATAACTGATTCATCACAAAAGCCATTCGCTCGGGGCCAGATAACGGACATAACAAAACACGATACAAATAATGGATCCTTCTACTTAAAAATCCAGACCGTTGGAGACAACAACCACTCCTACTGGAACAACATGAGTGCTATGGAGCTAAAAGACCGACTGGTCAAGCTGAGTTTTAACGATTCGTCATCTGCAGCTCAAGGACTAAACAATGCCCTATGGGCTGTCAATTGGGCCGATAGTAAAACTATGACTTTATACCCCGTTGATGACTCCATTGCGGCTCCAAATTTATCAGTAGAAACAGCTGCAGCTCAGAACTCGTCGACTAACCCATCTGTTACGTGGGAATTTGTCAGTCCGATAATCTACTCTCAAGCAAAAACAAAGCATAACGACACGTTCCACTACAATGTGCACAATGATCGGGTTAGTTTCCATGCCGGCGATCCGGAGATTGATTTTGCGGTACATCATGGACATAATTCACAGCCCCTATATCTATACCCGAACGGGCAAAACAGAGCAACAGCGGAGACAGAGTTCCATCTTAAAAACTTCTATGCAACGTCTTCGGTTTTAGAGGGTGAGACAAATTATCCAACGGGCGCCGGAACTAGCAGCCTACCTAGTCGCTTTGCAAAAATTTCAATTGACGGTGAGGATCGATTGCTAAGCATCTGGTGGGCAGGAAATGGTCGCTTGTCGATGCAAGGACTTGATCCGTCGGTGGATATTGCTGCAAATATATATAATTCGGAGAATAAAGTAGATATAGAGTTTATTAATCCAGAATTCTATCTCGCCGATGGCACCGCTTGGACTGGTTCAACGGTGGTTTCCGGGGACCCTTGGGCATCCAATGGCGTTGAAATAAAAACCAATGATGGCCAAGCGCTTTTTCTGTATAACAATGGAACAAACTCCGCATCTACTGGATCAAATACCGCTGGATTCTCGACCATAAGTCTTAATATCGATACAAATACTTATCAGTCTTCCTTCAAGCCCTTTTTCAGTGCTCATCCGGTCGGTAAAGAGTTTCAAATCAATACTAACAAGTCAAGCGACCAACAATATCCGGTCATAACCTCTTTGAAGGACGGCGGATTTGTGGTTGTTTGGAATTCCAACAATCAAGATGGTTCGGATTACGGCGTTTTTGGCCAGCGCTTCAATTCTTCGGGTACAGCAATTGGCGGGGAATTTCAAGTTAACACCCATACCGCATTTCATCAGACGGATTCCAGAGTCACAGGCACTGGAGACGGAGGCTTTTTGGTGACATGGACCTCTACAGATTCCGCACAAGATGGGTCTGGATATGGCGTCTTTGCCCAACGTTTTAATTCATCAGGGACCAAAGTCGGAGCCGAGTTTCAAGTCAACACGACCACATCTTCGCACCAGTTGCATTCCAACCCCACCTCTCTAACAGGAGGAGGGTTTGTTATTACCTGGGCATCAAATGAGCAAGACGGCAGTGGCAAAGGTGTTTTTGGTCAGCTTTATGACGCCTCCGGAGTTGCAGTGGGGGGCGAGTTTCAAATTAATACCCATACAAATGCCGACCAAATGTTACCTCGAGTCACATCTTTATCGGATGGCGGGTTTATGGCTACATGGTCATCGGATCAACAGGATGGATCCGGTTTCGGAGCTTTTGGACAACGCTATGACGCAACAGGGAACGCCATTGGGTCGGAGTTCAAGATAAACACTTCCACTAACAGTAATCAATATGTCGACTCTGCTTCAGTTTTGTCAAATGGCGATATTATAGTTTCTTGGAGCAATGAAAATCTGGATGGGTCCGGATATGGCGTCTATGGCCAGAGGTTTGATTCGTCCGGTTCCGCCATAGGAAATGAATTTCGAATCAATACGTACATAGAAAACAATCAAGGCGGTGCATCGGTCACTGGACTCAGTGACGGAGGTTTCGTTGCAGCATGGTCATCGCAAGGTCAGGATGCTTCTGGTTATGGTATTTATGGTAGGCGCTTTGACGCCCAAGGCAATCAGGTTGGAAACGAATTCAGGATCAACACGCTTACAACAGATGATCAGCTCAATCCGGCCGTTACCTCTCTAGCTGACGGGGGATTTGCCGTAACTTGGCAATCAATCACACAGGATGGTGAAGGATGGGAGATTCGCGGACAACGTTTTTCGGGCTCCGTCGATGGTCCCGAAAACACCAGCGGAGATATCACCTCAATCAGCTATGGCGGTTCAGAATGGGCCGGCAAAGAAATGCTGGTTAACTACAGCGGCAAAACCCCTGCCGGTGCTGCAAGTGATCTCACACTGCGGGATGGCGATCCCGCCACCGCCAACGCGGATTTCAATGACCGGGTGGTGCGCCTTATCATTGATGACCAATCATCAAGCGCTTACAATTACCATAATCAGCTATTTTCGGTGAATAAAGTCATAAATTCGAGCGGGAACAACGGCACAATCTCTTTATCTCCGATTGATAACTCAGTAAGTATAGAAAATTTCTCAACAGAATTTTCTGAAGGACAAGCACGTTGGCAATTCGTCGTGCCCGATCTATATGCCTCAGACGGCAAACCTTACACAGGAGATTTCTTTGTTGGAAATGATGGGTTTTCTAACATCGCATCTGGCAACGAGAGTTCAACGAATTTAAATATAGAGGGAACACCAAGTGCAGATGAACTCTACCTCTATCAAAACGCCACCAATAATGCTCTTGAAAAGAGAGGTAATAAAATCTCCCATCTCAGCAATTCCACCCAAAATGGTGTGGCCCGATTTCAAATTGACACCCATCAAGATGCTCCTGCAAGCAGGCCTTCTTTCATCCGATTTGTAAGCGACGATGGGTCGCTTGGTCTTGACGAAGCCATATTTAAAGTCGAGTGGTATGGTACATATAATGAGGGTTCGGGCGCTTCGATTTCCGTAACAGCGGTAGATCACACAATCGACACATCTGCTCTAGTGGGAATCAATGCTAATGACGTTCGATTTGAAGTCATTTCTCCAGAGCTTTACACACCTGACGGCAACGCTTATTCTGGGGATACAAACGTTTACTATAACAACCATCTACCTTGGCCTCATGCTGTTATAGCAACGGGACAGTCGCCCGACGCTCCTCATCAAACCCTTTATATACATGATTATGGCTCAAACGTGAGAGATGTATCATCCACTGCTACCGAGAACATTGGCAAGGTGATCGGCTCTTTGGACAAGGCCCTTTCAAACGTTGATTCCAAACGTGCCAGCTATGGTGCCACCCTAAATCGCTTGCAATTCGCCCTTGATAACCTCGCCAATATCGCTCTAAACACAGAAGAAGCTCGGAGCCAAATTATGGATACAAACTATGCAACCGAGACTACTGCATTAGCGACAGAAAGCATAGTCTCGCGCGCCGCACACGCAATGGTCGCTCAAGCTAATCAGCAGCCGAAAGCAGTTCATCACTTGCTTGGAAGGGAATTATCAAAGTCGATCCGGTCCGAACATAATCTCTACTCGTAACAATGTCACCAATTACATGGCCCCATGACCACCACGTTATCCGTTTATTCAACGACAGGTAAAATTAGCACTTTAAGTAAAGCTTATTAAATTTTAGAATTAGTGAAAAGAGTTATTACCGGACAGTGAGGATTTCATGACACTACCACTAACACTTTTGCCCAAAATACTCTTTCTGCTGATTCTTGCGTCTTGCTCCTCAACCATTGGCGTGGACAATAAGACACTTGCTAACAACGAGGCACCAAAAGACTCGAGTGTTGAGCAAAAAGATGTTCTTCCGACGCCCCTTAGACTCGCATTTATGTCTGGACACGTTAGCGCGGGCATCGCGTTATATCATGCCGGCGAGTTGAAGATGGCCGCCTCACACCTAATGCATCCGGTTTCCGAAACCCCTGCTGATGAACGAATCGGACTAAATGATATAGGCTTTAATCTAGAAATTTTTGAAAGTGTATCAGCGGCACTCGAAACTCAGGAATCTGCAGCAATTCTATTACCCCTATTGGAAGAAGCCGAGAAGCATCTGGACAGAATGAGAGACAAAGCCGATGGTGATCCAATTAAAATTATCAGGTTTCTTCTAGAAACTTCGGTCGAAGAATACTCAGTTGGTGTTAGAGACGGAAAGCTAACCGATGTTGGCGAATACCAAGACGCATTCGGATTCGTGTTAGTTGCAGCAGAGCATGCGCGTCGCTTGCCAAAAACATCAAGGGAACGACTGGTCGCGGAAATTTTAAGTCTGCAGGACTATTGGTTAAGGGGGCCTCTGCCTGTCGAGACGCCTACCCCNGCCGAANATNTAGCGTTAACAGTAAACTTGATTCTGTCGCAACTCTGAGGCTTGACGNACTTAACTCTGNCCAGACGNNCGATCATGCTATTTATCGATGATTATGAAATCATCCAAAATGCTCNCAACGNCNGNGCTNTGGGCCTTTGCATTATCTTCATCGGAAGCAGCTATACTTTCAGCGCGCATCATCAAGCTCATTAATAAACTACGACCCTCAAGTTTTTGTATCGAATAGGACATCTTGGAGGCAAGAATATCTTGCCAGTTATCCTTNACTGAGCCCCAAAAAGCTTGCGTCTTGCCCCAATACTCTTTGGCTGGAGAAAAATCAAAGCCCTCAATCCTCTCATATCTGTTCAAGCCAATCTCTCTTGCCAGAACGCTGTGAGCCTCTATCCCATCAAACTGACCCTGTTTGGATGATGCGGATAACTTGACCTTTAGATTATCTTCTTCCTGAATCCAACCAGTGGGTGTTATCGAATGGCGGTTCGTTCCAACCAGCAAATCATAATCATCTCGTATGCTAAATTCCCTTCGAGGCAAGGGCCGCCATGTCTCNCCACTTTCCCATGTCGACATACCATTAGAGTGNACCCAACNGCCCAGCGANNCGTANCGNGGCGAGTCATCGACTTGAAAGACTGNTTGCGACCACATGCCCTCTGCGCGGACAGGATCAAAAGACATATTGCCCCAGCGATTATTACCGAGATAGATATTGAGCACCTCGTCTTCATATTGCCAATCTTGGCGCCAATGCTTAATTGTAATCGGTTGAGTATCTTNACCGTCCTCGCCTTGCATTCGCATGACTAGGATATGCTGAAGGCTGATGAATGTTTCCCTATCTTCAAGAACGAAGATAAATTCGGTTCCCCATGACTGATAGGGTCTAGCTTTATCAAGTGCAGGATCGAAAACGATGGTTTCAAGAAATTCAAAAGAGGCCCTATACTCTCCTGCCATCGCCAAAATAGCTGCCCTATCGCGCTCAAAATCAGTCTTCGCTGGATCATTGAGGGATCGCCATCTAGGGCTTGGCTTACGATCCAGTTTAACGGGAGTCCCTGAGGTGAGTCCTCCTCGCGGAAGCTGATGAGGACGATCAGTAAGATTCCAAGAGAATGTATATATCTCTTTTTCACGATCAACATCAGTTTTAGAGAAACCATTTGGAGAATTTGATTGAGTTTCGGCGGCAATCAGAACAAAGGCAAAAAGGATCGACACAAACAAATAGGGTGGGCAGCTTGCTCTGCGATAAAAGCCGGCACACTTAATCATAAGACAACCTCAAAACCCTCAAAAATTGGGTGCCCGAGGTACATGTCCTTTGACTGCCCTGCATCCTTGTGTGACTCGCGAAATGCCTCAGATTTAGTCCAGTTCTTAAAATCAGCATTGGAGCGCCANGTGCTATGAGATGCATATTCGGTATAGTTATCCGTTTTCTCGCCTTTTAGCAGATGGAACACCATAAACCCGGGTACCGAATCAAGATTCGTTTCCCGATGTCTCCAAATAGCCTCAAAATCATGNTCTCGACCCAGGCATATTTTGAATCGATTCATNGCTATATACATAAATACTCACGATCGTTAATTNAACAATATCTAACTAGAGNAACATCGATACCGCCACATAAAGCTGTCAGTAATACGGACAGAACATGCTCTTTAGATGCGAATGATAATTATTATCGAGCCTGAGTTCAAGATCGGAAGATCAATAACGCTTGAGCATCTTGATTTTCCTTACATGTTTGCGCAATATTCCGATCAAGCATTGCAACTGAATTCCATGTTTATAAGCGAAAAACCTGCCTNAACAAATTTCGAACCTCAATGAATTTCAAACGGCCGAAAACTTTTAGCCTGATGCACTAAAGCATTTCTAACCTCTTTTTCCGTGTAGCAAGGTTGATCAAACCCGATGAAATATCTTTCCCCAGAGGATAGCGAATAGTAACCATCCGTGCATAAGGCCAGCATCTCTGCAAGAGGATCCTTTACCCCATATCTTGCATTCAAAGCTGAACAGATTACGTTCCGGTGATCCTCATTCATGTGATTGATCATAGAAGTTTCATTTTTTGTCCACTGT
The DNA here is from genome assembly GCA_002701765.1 of Porticoccaceae bacterium. Lineage (GTDB taxonomy): Bacteria > Pseudomonadota > Gammaproteobacteria > Pseudomonadales > Porticoccaceae > TMED48. Next base: position 589 of record NZXB01000082.1, on the reverse strand, counting down.
GGCGCCACCGCCTGCCAATGATGCTCGTTTAGCCAAGCTATTTCACCGAAACCTCCGATCCATCTAGCCCGTAAAGATTTGAACAAATAAAAGTGAAACCCATGCACGAGCGAGTATGACGTGCTGTTTGGAAATAATTTGAAGAAACGCGAACTGATGCGATCGGCGTCTTCGTCACCAATTTTTGAAATATCACCTATCAGACTCAGTCTTGCTCTGTCTTGTTTGTCTTGCTTGAGGTTTGCACCACAGATCGTGATACATGCGCGAGAGTCGCGGGTAAAATTGGCAGTATGCTGAGCGATATCGCTGGCATAAAGAATCACATCCCTGTTGGTGTTGGACATGAATGTGATAAAGCTGCCGAAAGGATAGTCTTGAGTGCTTTTTGATATTGTCGATAATACCGCCTCATCACTGGATCTGAATAATTCAACGGGGGATAAGTCTGATGATTCTGCCATCTTTGCCATGTTCAATAATATCTAATTGTAAGGGGGTCTTGCGTTATAGTAACAGGGACTTTGTATACATCGCTTATTATGTCCTCAGTAAATACAACATTCGGCGTTCCCGATTTTACTATTTT
>NZXB01000081.1 GCA_002701765.1 Porticoccaceae bacterium | reverse complement strand
GCTTGAAAGCATTGAAATTAAGCGGCGAGGTGCTGTTCGACAGGCAAAACTCTACTATCTTCGAGAACGGTCAGGTCGGTCGGCCAGAATTAAGGAAAAATTGGCTCAGTAATTCTTTCAATGTCTTATCAGACCTAATGGTTGGTCAAAAATATCCCGTTTTAATAGTGTAAAACGGGTTTTTGTCTGCTGCTTTCGTCACAAATCAAGGTCTATTTTTGCTTTAACAATATGCTCGTACTACCCACTTTGATTTTGATTAAGATTGTGGGTCGGTAGGAAGTCATCAAAGCACATTCGATACTTTCCTTTATTAAATTAGATTAACACCACGATGAAAGGAAGCATTAGTTTTTAGTCGGATTCAGAGTGAAGACCTAGCTAAAATCATTGGGAAAGTTTCGGTGAGGGTCTCTCTAAAATACGGTGCATTGAGGTGACTGAAATATTCTCACATCCTACTTATAACTTACTATTTTTTGAAGTTGATCATAGACCACGTATTTAGGAACAAAGTGATGATGCATGCACCCTGCCGAGTGTGTCAGATTTAGAGTTAAATTTGCATCTTGAAGGCTATTATCCAAATAAGAAGTTTAGAGCGAGATAATAATGAGTCCCCATTTGACCGGAATTAAAAAGTTAACAGTAGGCAAAGTAATAGGCCTTTCAGACGGCAGTGGATTTGTTCGCTCATTATCTGATCATCCACGAAAGATACATTTATCTCGTTCTGAGATANGCGAGGTTTTAAGTGGTGATAAAGTTTCAGTTCAGATAGTCGGTCGAGATCGTTTGGGAAGACTAAAAGGGCAAATAGAGGGCGTGNTANAGNGCGCGCGTAAAAAAATGGTGGAGCGCTATTTTAAGGATNTTGCGGGAGGCCTTGGTCGAGTAGACGATGCTTTAGAGCACCAAGTGGTTCGCGTGCCGTCCGAAAATGCCGATGATATAAAAGATGGTCAAGTGGTAATAGTTGATATTCTTCAATATCCCTCTAAAAAAAGCCAGCTTCTGGCCGAATCATCAAGGNTANAGGAGAANATATGAATGCTGATATTCAGGTAGAAATGGCTATTCATAACCATGGCATTCCGAATGTTTGGGCTGATGCTGTGTGCGAAGAGATAAAACTTATCACAGAGGATTTTAGAGATTTCGAAAATCGCATCGACCTTCGTGGTACTCCTTTGATTACTATTGATGGAGATAAGGCTCGAGACTTCGATGACGCCGTTCACTGTTCATCAAAGCCTCAAGGTGGTTGGCGGCTAATAGTTGCGATAGCGGATGTTTCATACTTTGTAAAAACTGGCTCTCCTATAGATACGCTAGCGTCACAACGAGGGAATTCTGTATATTTTCACAACACTGTTATACCAATGTTGCCGGAAGTTTTATCTAATAATCTTTGTTCTCTATTGCCCGGCAAAGATCGCTTTTGTTTNGCTTGTGAGATTCATTTGGACGATTCTGGACAAATAGTTCGGTATGAATTCTATGAAGCGATCATGAACTCTTATGCCCGAATGACATATTCTGAGGTAAGCGAGATATTGGAAAATCCTGTCNACCCGCGCAGTGAGAATCTNATACCTCCAGAATTGGCAACCCAANTAGACTCATTAAATACATTATGCGANTTGCTTCTGCTCAGGCGAAAAGAACGTGGCGCTCTGAATTTTGAATCTCAAGAGACTGAAATGTTTTTGGATAGCCAAGGGAGANTCGAGGAAATACGGCCAGTAATCCGGTTGCGAGCACATGAAATAATCGAAGAGAGTATGCTCTGTGCAAATTCTTGTGCTGCTGAATTTCTTCAGAATAGAAATATCCCTGTGTTATACCGCGTTCATAAGGGTCCTAGTGAGGANCGACTGAGCTCTTTGAGAGAATTTTTGGGTAGTGCTGGATTGGGTCTCGCAGGTGGTGACAACCCTCAGCCCTCCGATTATCAAAACGTTTTGGTTGCTTGCAAAGATAGGGAGGATGCTTCGCTAATTCAATTGGTGCTTCTGAGATCGATGAGTCGAGCTTGTTATCAATCTANTAACGAGGGTCATTTTGGCCTGAATTATTCAGTATATGTCCACTTCACTTCTCCAATAAGACGTTATTCTGATTTGCTCGTTCATCGGGCGATAAAGCATGCTCTTNGAGTGTCAATGGATGTTTCCAAAGGCTCTGATTTTGCCATGGANAAAGCTGAACAANTCCTTAAGCCATCANCTTTAGAAGACTTAGGAAATCTTCTTTCATTTACCGAAAGACGGGCTGAAGAAGCTGCAAGAGACGTANCAAGCTGGCTGAAATGCGAGTTCCTTTTAGATAAAATAGGAAAAGAAGTAGAGGGGGTGGTAGTGGGTGTTCAAAGCTTTGGGCTTTTTATTTTAATGGACGAACTTTTTGTCGAAGGGCTTATTCATGTCAAAGCTTTGCCAAGAGATTATTATTATTACGAAGACAAACTTCAACGGCTNGTTGGAGAACGGAGTGGACAGGTCTTTAAACTAGGACAGAGGATTAAAGCGATAGTGTCACGGGTTGATCTTCAGAAGNGAAAAATTGACCTTACCCTTTTCAGACGGAAGCGGGGTAAAAAGGGAAAAAAACCAGCCATTTAAAGCCCGATCTTTCNTTNAAAAATTCTGGTTAGTGAGGTATGGTCTATTTTATTATTGACTAACTCAAGTTTATCGAACAAACGCAGTAATACGCATATTCTCTGAAAACTAGTGAAGCGCTGTGATGTGAGAATGTCGCGACTCAGTTGGACGCTTCTTTTAATGTGATGAATGAACCCAATAAACGGTTTAGAACGTTACCGAGATAGCTGAGAAACATCGTCCCAGTTTCTGGGGTGTAGAAATTTGCGTCTCTGTGTCCTATGGACAGCACCCCAAGTGGCTTGTCTAGTTTGATTACAATCGCGGCGATTGACCCCACAGACGAACTCTCTTTGCCGAATAAAAATTTAAGCTCGTTGTCGCGCACTGCGCCGCAGAGAATTTCGGTCTTTAAAAGCGATGCTATCTCTTTTTCAGCTTGGTCGTAATCAGTAAATCGCGCTCCAGAGATTTTTTGCCTCTCCCCAAAGAGTATTAGAGAGCAAAATTCTATTGAGAAGTCATCCTGAAGCCCCATGAGCAGGTTTTTGGCCAACTTTGATAATGAATTTGCGTCTAAAAGCTTCAGAATTAATGATTGCGTTTTTGCTAGCAATAGCTCATTTTCCTCAGCTTTGCTGTTAAGGATATTGAGTCTTGATCTAAGCTCACTATTGCGCTCTCTTAAAAGACTTACTTGTCGCTCTACCAATGATATCGCAGAACCGGTCGAGTGCGGCAGATAAAGATTTTCAAGGATATCGGGGTTGTCATAAAGGAAGGTTGGGTTGTCTCTCAAAAAGTCGCTGAACATTTTTTTAGTTTGCACTTCTGCTTTTTGCTTCATATTTTCATGTGTCCGCTAAATACTTTGACCGCTGGACCGGTCATTTTTAATGTCTTACCCTCTCCGGACCAGTCCACAGAGAGCTTACCACCGCGCATGCTCACAAGCACCGGTGTGTCCAGAATTTTTTTCTGAATCCCAGAGACTGCTGCTGCGCAAGCACCCGTTCCGCATGCCAATGTCTCACCGACACCTCGCTCAAACACACGTATGCTGATTTTCTGCCGGTTATCAACTTGCATGAAACCAACATTAGTCTTGTTTGTAAAGCGCGGATGGTTCTCCAATCTCGACCCAATACCTTGCACATCTGTGTTGTTTATGTCTTCAACATGCACCACTGCATGAGGATTGCCTAGGGAAAGAGCAGATATTTCATATTCCACGCCTTGTAAATCAATCAAATATGATATTGCTTGCTCAGAAGCACAGAACGGAATATCTGCGGGGTTCAGTTGAGGAATTCCCATGTTTACCGTGATGGACTTGTCTTTATTGATTAGTATATCAAGAATACCCTTCATTGTTCTCACTCTCAGGCTGGATTTGCCTATTAGATTTTCGTCGTATAAAAAACGGGCCATGCAACGGATGCCATTTCCACATTGTTCAACTTCATTGCCATCTGAATTAAAGTAACGAAAGTCAAAGTCCAAGTCTTGCTGGGATGGCGGTTCTATAAGCAAAAGTTGATCACAACCAATTCCACGATGGCGGTCAGCGATCTTACGAATTAATGTTGGTGTTACACGCACCTGCTGTCGCAGTGCCTCGAGGACCACGAAGTCGTTACCTAAGCCATGCATTTTGCAAAACTTTACTTCCATTATTGTTCCATTTTTGAAATCAGATGTTCACCACGAACAATGTCTTTAATAGTTTCTCGTTGTCTAATGACATGTACATCTTTGCCTGAAACCATCAGTTCTGGCGCACGCGGCCGGCTATTGTAATTTGAACTCATAGAGAAGCTATATGCACCCGCATCGCATACACATAAGAGATCGCCCGGGAGAATTGATAATTCACGCCCGTAACCTAGGAAGTCGCCCGTCTCGCATATCGGACCAACTATATCGTAAAAGTGAGTTGGCTCATTCTGCCTTAAATAAATTGGCTGGATATCCATAAATGACCCGTACAGTGAAGGACGAAGCATGTCGTTCATTGCTGCATCGCAGATGGCAAAACGTTTTGAACCATTACATTTCAAAAATTGTACACGAGTAACTAAAAAACCTGCATTTGCAATGATTGATCTACCAGGTTCGAAGATAAGTGTTTCCTTACGTTCTTTCACTAACTGNGTAAGTTTTTGCGTAAATGCCTTTATCGATGGAGGGGTTTCGTCTCGATATCGAACGCCCAGACCGCCTCCTAAATCGATATGCTCTAGTATGATTCCATGTCTTTTGAGATCTTTTATTAACGCTATAAGACAATTCAAGGCATTTTCAAACGGTGTAATTTCTGTCAATTGTGATCCTATGTGACAGTCAATCCCAATGATTCGAACATGTTCCATTTTGGCCGCTTGTAGATAAATTTCCTCTGCTCTCAAGGCGTCTATGCCGAATTTGCTCTCTTTGAGGCCCGTTGCTATGTATGGATGGGTTTTAACGTCAATATCGGGATTCACCCTGATTGAAATGGGAGCGGCCATCCTCATATCGGCTGAAATTTTATTCAGGAGGCTTAATTCCGCCTCAGATTCGATGTTAAAGCAATAAATGCCTACCTCCAACGCTCGCCGCATTTCTAGACGACTTTTACCTACTCCGGAGAAAACTATTTTTTTTGGGTCGCCCCCAGCCATCAGCACTCGCTCAAGCTCTCCTAATGATACGATGTCAAAGCCAGAGCCTAATCGCGCCAATGTTTGGAGTACAGCAATATTCGAATTGGCTTTAACGGAATAACAAATTAAATGTTTCTGGCCTGATAACGCGGCTTTATAAGTATTAAAATTATTTTTTATTGCGTCCATACTATAGATATAGAACGGAGTTTCGAAACTTTCAGCTACTTGTTGCAGGGAAACTTGTTCCACCCATAGCTGTTTATTTTTTCTAAATAGTATTGAAGTCATTGAGTGCCTGCATTCTCTCTCAAGTCAAAACGCTCAGCGGTTTCTTCAGGCAGATACAAGGCGCCTTTGTTTCCACAACCATTTAATAATAGAATCAATAGTGCCAATAGTAGTTGGAAAGATAATTTTGTTAGCATAGCGAGTACCGTTGACGCCGTATGAAATATGTCGATGGTCTGTCTTTTCCCCAACCGATTATACTCCAGCTTTTCGAATAGGAATATAAAGTGAACGAAAATGAATACAATCGCTGCGTAGATGAATTGATGCTTCAGATCGAAGACTCGATAGAAGATTCATTGGTAGACATAGATTGTGAAAATAGTAATGGAATACTCACTCTCACTGTAGAGACTAACGGCAGCCAAATTATTCTTTCTCGTCAGGCTGCTTCCAGAGAAGTTTGGCTAGCAGCAAGGTCTGGAGGCTTTCATTTTGTTTTGAAAGATTCAATTTGGCGGGACACAAAGACAGACGAGACATTGGATAACCGACTGCAGCAAGCGGTTAAGTTGCAGGCGGATGAGTTTGTTGATTTTAACCTTTAACGGGTCTTTAGCCGATCTTCTGCTCGATCGGCAGCCGCTTTAACAGTTATTGGTGCTGTGCCGCCAAGGTGTGACCGAGAGGCAACCGAGCCCTCGACCGACAGCACTTTATAGACATCTTCTGTGATTCGAGGAGAAAATTCTTGCAACTTTACAAGAGGCATTTGAGAGAGTTCGAGCCCACTCTCCAACCCATATGCAACTGATTTGCCCACAATTTCGTGCGCTTCTCGAAATGGTATGTTCTTGCGGACAAGGTAATCTGCGAGATCAGTGGCGGTTGAGAAGCCCTCCTTTGCGGCTCGGTACATTGCCTCCTTTTTAACCTCGATGTTTGGGAGTAATTTAATGAGAGCTTTAAGGCAATCTCTCAGAGCATCCGCAGTATCAAAAAGTGGTTCCTTATCTTCTTGGTTATCTTTGTTATAGGCGAGTGGTTGGGATTTCATGAGCATCAGCTGTGATATCAAGTTACCTGTCACTCTGCCAGTTTTTCCTCGGATCAACTCGGGTACATCGGGATTTTTCTTTTGAGGCATGATAGAAGAGCCCGTCGCAAAACGATCAGACAATTGTATAAAATTAAATTGAGATGAATTCCAGAGTATGAGTTCCTCACATACTCTAGATAAGTGAGACATCAGAATACTTGCTGTCGCACAAAATTCTATCGCAAAGTCTCTATCGCTAACCGAATCCATAGAATTTTCGGTTGGTTTTGAGAAAGATAACTTAGAAGCCGTCAGNTGGCGATTAATTGGAAAAGTTGTTCCTGCCAGAGCTGCCGCGCCAAGAGGGCATTCATTCAGCCGCGATCTGCAATCCGAAAAGCGACCAAAGTCCCGCTCCAACATTTCGTTCCATGCCAATAAGTGATGACCAAGCGTAACTGGTTGGGCAGTTTGGAGGTGAGTGAAGCCGGGCATGATAGTGGCTGCGTGATGTTTGGCCATATGGATGATCTCAACCTGAAGTTGTTCGGTAAGATCACTTAGTTGATCGACCGAATCTCGCAACCAAAGTTTAATATCAGTGGCTACTTGGTCGTTTCGAGAGCGTCCTGTGTGCAGTTTTTTCCCGACAATACCGACTTTATTGACCAATGCAGATTCGATGTTCATGTGCACGTCTTCTAGTTCGTTGCTCCAAACGAAGGTGCCTTCTTCGATATCCTCCTCAATACTTTTCAAACCGTCTACGATGAGACTGCACTCTATTTCGGTTAAAATTTCAACTTGGGCGAGCATCTCTGCATGCGCGATTGACCCAGCGATATCTTCCTTGTAGAGACGTTTGTCAAATTGAACCGACGCCGCNAACCTAGAAATAAATTCGTCCAAAGGTTGATTAAACCTTCCACTCCAGCTTTGGTTGAGTTTCTTCTCTTTAGTAACTTCGGTATCTTTTTCANAGCAGTTAGTCATTGCTAATTTTTCTCTTTCTTTATAGTTCCTATTTATTATAGCGAATTGCGCTGCCCACCAATAACTATAGCAAGCATTTAAATCGTTGAGATTGTATCCTGATCTATACTAATAAATCTTTATATAATAATTGTGGTGGTATTTTATATCTCTCGCATGGCGGTGAAAGATTTTTGTCCCTTAATGCTGGCAAAATTATGTGAATGAGAAATAATAGCAGTCTTAAAATTACCGAGAGCGTGATACTGTGACTACAACCATACGAATTGCCACGAGACGCAGTCCCTTGGCTCTTTGGCAGGCAGAATATGTTCGTGGCCAACTTTTACATTATCATTCGAACCTGCAAGTTGAACTTGTGCCCCTTAGCACGAGAGGAGACAACGCAGTAGATACATCGTTGCGGAAAATAGGGGGAAAAGGGCTCTTTGTGAAAGAGTTGGAGGTTGCTCTGCTAGATTTACGAGCTGATATCGCTGTGCATTCGTTGAAAGACATGCCAATGATATTACCTGACGGGTTAAGATTGGGAGCCATCTGTAAACGTGCCGATCCCTCCGATGCTTTAGTTTCAAATTCATTTGCGTCACTAGATGACCTCCCTCCCGGCTCAATCATTGGAACTTCCAGTCTGAGAAGGAAGTGCCAGATATTGGCCGCTTATCCCTCGTTGGTCGTTCGGGATCTCAGAGGTAATGTTAATACNCGTTTAACAAAATTAGANAAGGGTGATTATGATGCATTAATACTGGCCAGCGCGGGTTTAGAACGGCTTGAAATGAGTCATCGTGTTAGTGATCGAATTTCTTCCAAGATCATTTTACCAGCAGCCGGGCAAGGAGCCGTTGCTATTGAATCTCGTGCGGATGACCCAATTATTGAGAGTTTTTTGCAGGCCTTACACCATGGCAATAGTAGTAGTTGTGTTACTGCTGAACGTGCTTTGGTGAGGGTCTTGGACGGCGGTTGTCGCAGTCCGATGGCGGCCTTCGCTCAGCATGATGCGAAAAACAAAACCATACACCTTCGAGCATTGGTCGGCAGTTCTGATGGTAAGAAAGTTTTGTCCGACCAGCTTTCGGGATCCGTGGAAACACCAGAAAGAGTTGGTGAAGCGCTTGCAGAGAATATGCTCTCTGCTGGAGCAAGAGATATCTTGGCTGATTATGAGGAATGACGTTGANGGGAGATCCAAGTTCCAATTNTGAAAAGCGCCCAAAAATTCTTGTGGTGCGAGCCAAACGCGTCCAGGATGAGTTTCTAGAGCTTCTAAATGACGCCAANTTGGACTTTCAATCAATTCCGATTATGTCGATTAAACCGCTGCCTGCTTCCAAGCTGGTTCAAGATGTCATAGAGAATTTCGAGCATTATCATTTCGCGATATTTATTAGTAGTAATGCGGTAAAATTCGGCGTTAGTTCTCTCCAGCATTCATGGCCGACATTACCTCAGGGTGTGCAATACCTATGTGTGGGTCAGAATACGGGGCAGTTGTTGAGCAAATATGCGAGCAATGTTGCATCTCCAAACACGATGTTGACAACCGAAGGTCTTCTCTCGATGCCGCAATTAAAACTTTTGACGGATAAAAAAGTGGCGATTTTCCGAGGAAAGGGCGGACGAGAAGATTTAACAATCGAGTTAAAGGAGCGAGGCGCATTGGTAAGTGTTTGCGAGCTGTACCAGCGATTCATAGACAAGACAAAGGTAGCACTAGCGCGGTCTCAACTTCCTTTAGTAGATTGTTTAGTTGCGCACAGCGGCCAGTTGCTCGAGTCTATGGGAAAACCGCCGGAGACATCGGTCGATCGCATATGTGTCATTGTGCCAAGTGCACGAGTGGGCGGCATCGCGAGAGGGTTGGGGTACAAGCGAGTAGTGGTGGCAGAGAGTGCTTTACCTACAGCAATGCTTAAGTCTACGAAAGAAGTATTGCAAAAAAAGAGTTAACTTAAAACATTTCACGCTATCGGGCGTAGTCATAATGAGGAGCGGAATATGGACAAAGCGGAGACAGAGAAAAATTCCGTGATTCAGCCTTCAGATCGAACTCAAAAATTTAAGGCGATATCGCGCTTAAAATTCGTTATGGTTTCTTCAATTCTGGCTGTATTGGTTGGATTGGGATGGTATTTGGCGTTTGAATTGAGTTCTGTTCAACGAGGGTTATCTGATATAGAAACTAGACTGACCTCAGCAAAAGAATCCAACCAGAGTTTTACCAATATGGCGTCACTGCTCGATAGTAAGATTGCAGCTCATGCAGAAAATTTTGACAATATCAATGCCGAACTAATGCGGTTGCAGACTCTGCTGGATTTGAATATCGAAAATTTGGCTCAACTTGGAGTGTATAGCAACCATGATAGTTTAATATGGGAGGCTTCAAATCTCTTGAGCTTAGCTGAGCTACAATCATTTATAGGCAGTAACCCCGAAAACATACTCTCCATTTTAAAAAGAATCGACACGCTTTTTATAGAGCTAGGCAATGATCGATTTCTGCCAACGAGAGAAGCCCTTGATCGCGATATCACAGCATTGAGCCTTATAGAGAAAGTTGATGTNGAAGGAATTTACTCTCAGCTATCCAGTCTGATAGGTGATATTGCAAGACTTGAATCTCTCCCAGCCCGAGATCTGATTTCGAATGATGAATTTGTAACTGCCGAAACTCTGAGTGAATCCAAAACATCAGTCCAAAATTTAAGGGCGAGGGACGTATGGAACCAGATCGTTCAGAAATTTTCTGGTTTGATTATTATTTCTCATAGAGATAAGGATCTAGAACCTCTTTTGAGCATGGAGCAACTGATTACGTCCCAACAGGCTTTGTTTTCTTTAATAAGGCATGCTCAGGCGGGGCTTTTATATGGAGAGCAAAATATATTTAGCATCAGTTTGATAGAGGCAGGCAACCATCTGGATAGGCATTTTGATTCTAATAAAGAAGCGTCGGCACTTGCTGATGCCCTACGACAGCTGTCGAAAATGAATATCATCCGTGCGCCGGTCAATATTGAAGGTTCGTCTGCAGCTGTTAAACGAGCTGTCAAATTGCTGCGGCGGCCAGAATTAGCAGAGTTGCCCAAATGAGAAAACTTCTAATCAGTCTGATATTTTCGCTTCTACTGGGAGCTGTATTTGTATTTTTTCTTGCGGGAAATTCAGGATATGTCCTGGTTAGTTTTGATCAGATTGTGTTGGAAATGACTTTGTGGTTGGCGGTCATGATATATGGATTGTCTATTATTATTTTGTATCTCTTATGGTGGTTAACGATTCCGCTGAGAAACCCTCTTGAATTGTTGTCTTGGTGGAAGAAGTGGGTCAGTAGGAAAAGTCTCTACCTAAATACAAAGGGGCTTCAGGCTTATTGCGTTGGAAATTGGGATTTGGCAGCAGAAAACTTGCTTAAAAGTGCAAAAGAATCTTCTCATCCTGAGATTAATTTGCAATTTGCCGCCCGGGCTTCGGCTTCTGGAGGCAATTTAGACAAAGCAATAGAAATTCTGCAAAGCATAAAAGTTGAATACCCATCTTTCTCTATGGAGGCAGACCATGTTTTAGCTGATTTATTGAATAATGCAGGTCAAACGAGAGAAGCACTATCCATTTTTCAGCAACTATATTCATCTGATAGAGGCAAAAACTTAATTTTACCGGATCTGGTCAAAGCATATGTTCGCGAGTGCGATTGGAGCGCCGCGATGGGCAATGTAAAGTTGTTGCGTTCATCCAAGAATATTTCGAAGGAAAAGATTAGATCTATTGAATTGGAAGTCTATATTGGTCTACTTTCTTATGTCGTGGGCTATCACACGTCGTCGATTGAATGGGATGAAAAAGAGCTCAGAAATTTCTGGCTTGATGTGCCTAAAGATCTCAGGTCTTCTCCTGAGCTTGTCTCTAGTTATGCAAGAGCTCTAGACCGCTTAGGTCTGGGNGACGATGCGCAAAAAATGCTGCTNAAGCATCTGAATGAGCAATGGCATTACGAATTTGTCGAGAGNCTNGGTAAGTTGAATCACCCGTTGAGCGAGGCGAACCAAGAAGCGCTGGAGAAGTTTTTGTCTAGATTTCCCGACGACAAAACCTTGTTATTGGCTTTAGGGAGAGTTTGCGCTCGTTCGCATAAGTTCGTGCAAGCATGTGATTACCTTGAAAAAGCCATGAGCTTGAGTCCGAATCCCGAGGTGCTATTTCAATTGGCNGAAGCTAAGGCAGAAATGGGTGATCATGCAGCCAGCGCTAAACTTCTTCGTCGAAGCCTAGCGGCAGCGTCAGGCNTAATTCNNGTTAGTGGATCCGGATCATAATCGTCGCTTCTTTAGGTCCCTAATGATAAANCGAGCTGGGTGCATTGCAAGCCTTAAGTCTGTTTCCAAAGGAGGGAACTCGTTAGCGATTTCACTAGCAAGAATTTCGGCTGTTAATGGCGCGTAACTTAGACCTCTTGAGCCTAATCCACAGTTTATNTAGAGATTTTTAAGATAAGAACCTTTTGCGTTAACCGAAGCTCGAGCATTGCTCCGAAGGATACGGAAATCGTCAGCCATGCGCTTAACGTCCGGAACTTGCCCCACTANTGGCAAATAGTCCGGCGTGGTGCAGCGAAATTGCGCCCATCCGGAGAGACTTTTAGCTGACGTGGNCAAGAAAATTTTCCCTAACTCAGAATCGGTTCTAGAAATAGTATCTAGATTTCTTTCATGATCTTTTATTCTAATTGTTTCATCAGTGATATCTTTGTCGTATGTTGCACCGCAACAATGGACAGTCTTGTCGGCTGGAGACAAATATCCNTGCCCGCAGACAATAGTTTTTAACTTTTNACTCTTGCCTGTGACAGGCAAATAAGATATCTGACCGCGGACTTTTCTAAGAGGAAGATATTTGGTTTGTTCAAACTGTCGGCATCCATATGAGCAAGCTAACACAACAATTGGGCTTTCTTTTATGTTTGAGCCCTTTCTATCAAGTAGAGTCCATGATTCCTGTTTTTCATTATAAATTATCTTCTCAATATCGCTCCGAACGATGTGTATACCGGATTGAGTAATTAATTTTCGACAGACCTCAACAGAGGGCAGCCAACCCAGATTAGGGAAAAATAATCCGCTATTTGAAGTCAGTCTAATGCCTGAAAGAGCTTCTAGATCTTTCGATGTTACAAATCTCACGAACTTTTCATAATCTTTCGTGTGTTCGGAAATTGCTCTATATTGTTTTTCTTCGACATCGCTCCGGGGCAGTAATATGATGCCACATTTTTTTCCAACCTTGTCGTTCCAAAACGATTGGTAATACTTGCTTGCATAGAGAATTGCACGAAGATTTATTCTTGGTATTGGATCATTTTCAAATGATAGTTTTGGGTAAAGCACTGAGTGATGATGACCAGATGCNTCACATGCTGGTAGGGCATGCCGATCTATCAAATTNACCCTATAACCCCGCTTCGCAAGGGCATAGGCAGTCGTACAACCGGCTATACCCGCGCCCAAAACAGTTACTTCATTGCTTTCTGTTTTGTTTTCCCTGGCTTTGTCGATTTGCCAGTTAAGAACTCTATTAACGATAAGCTTAGTTTCGCCAGTTGCCGCATAGTTGCCACTAATAGTTGAAAATTTAGGGCCTGTTTTTACCTTAATTTCAGAATTGAACCCTGCTTCTGCTAAGTGTTTTTGTGTGCTATTGAGTNCCTCAGTCACGANTGCGAAGCTGGTCCCAGTTGAAGAAAGTCGAGCTAGAGTTGNCCACATTTGNCTATTNGAGGTTTGAGATTCCTTNATGAACCAAGCNTCGACCGTCGGTTTTTTGTTGCGTGGTATATTCGGNTCGATGTGATTTCCCAGCCCCCTGAATAATTTTTGGGANTTACCTATCAGAAGNCTAAGCCTGATTCGATCATCTAAAAAAGATAATACATGCAAACCCTCGACACTTTGAGGAAAGTGATAAATTAAATATGCAGCAGAATCAGTTGACAAATTATTTATATCGATCAATTTTTCTAGATAATCTTCTGGCACCGGGCTTTGCATGCCAGCCAAGTAATGTAAGCGTGGGCCAGAGCTGACTTTGTTTTTCCAAAGTTCAACGCAACTAAAAAAATTTTCACCGAAATTAAATTCTGTCTCGCCCACAGTAAAAACAGCTTGAGTCCTATTAAACTTCTCCCAACGGCCTGAAAGGTTATTGTTTTGGATAAAAAAATTTTTTTGGCACATGCGTGGTTATAAATCTTATATCAGGCTATTAATTTGACGAAGGCTTTTCCCACGACAACTTATTGATTCAAGGCGATACGCCAAATTCAGTGACAATTTGTGTCGACCAACGAAAAATAAGGTCGTCGATGATTTCAAATTGATTTTCCTCATCAAGAGCGAGTCCAACAAAAACGTTTTTTTCTCCATTTAGAGCCTTTGATTCAATGAAGTCATAGCCAGTGTTCGGCCATTCACCAACAGTAGTTGCTCCAAGATGCACAACTCTGTGCCATAAGTATCCCAAAGCGTCTTGAAACCATTCCGGATATCCTATTTGATCGCCCAAACCGAAAAGAGCGATGGATTTGCTTCTAAGATTAACGGTACTTAATGTATCCCACTGTGTCTCCCAGTCCTCTTGAAGCTCCCCATAATCCCATGTTGGGATTCCCATAATCAGATGACTGTAATTTGACATAAGCGAAACTGAGTCAAAGGCGAGGTTATGAAGCCGAACAGTTTGAGGTCCAAGCATCCGGTTTATCGTCGCACAGATTTTTTCTGCAGCGATTTCAGTGTAGCAGGTAGTACTGCCATAAAATAAACCAATTTTTTTGTTCATATCAAATTGATTCCAGTGCTTACCAGTCAAAACCCAAAAGCTGTCATCGCGTAAACGCTCATATCCTAGAATTTTTGACTATTTGCAAACTCGAGTTGCCTCCAAGCTTCATATGCCACGATAGCTACAGCATTACTGAGATTCAAGCTTCGACTGCCCGATATCATAGGGATCTTAAATAGAAATCTAGAGCCAATTTCCTCATGGATCTTGATGGGCAAACCCCTCGTCTCTGAGCCGAATAATAACTGATCGCCCGCGTTGAATCGGATAGTTGAATAGTGGCATGTGCCCTTCGTACTGAATGCGTAGCATAAACTATTAGTGCTTGCACGGTATTGGGTCCAGTTTTTATATGTTCTAATTCCTTGAAACTCTCTGTAATCAAGACTGGCTCTGCGAAGTTTTTTATCGTCTAAATCAAAACCCATTGGTTCGATAATATGCAGATGAAAGCCGGTATTGGCGCACAAGCGGATAATGTTTCCCGTGTTTGGGGGTATCTCGGGTTGATAGAGAACTATATCTAGCAATATTAATTCTTCTTTAAATGTTTTTAACATTGGGCATGCAGCCAATGGACCATTCGATAGAGGTCACTTTAAATTCTTATTCAGTTCAAGAAAGCTGGCCCTGTCCATCCGAAAAGCGGTGCTTAGGAGCGTTCGCTTGCAAGGGAAATTTTTTGTCACCATGAACATTATGACATTATTTTTTTAGTATGGTAGGAAATCTAATAGGGTGTTTTCCAGTATTCTGCTGTGAATGGATGGCTTATCGATTCTTAGCGTATCACATAGCGTTTAAATTAACTTTTAAAATGGTGTCTTATCGTCTAGACACTCGCTTGTATCTGCAGCTTTTTTGGAGGGACGAACTATGGTCTACTTAGGGTATGATGATGGTTTAGATATCCAACACTATGGGTGTGCCAATAAAAATTGAAGTTGAAAATAT
>NZXB01000080.1 GCA_002701765.1 Porticoccaceae bacterium | reverse complement strand
AGATATTTTAGTCGATCCAACGGAATCTCAAATCTATACGGAAGACTGTTCGGTTTGCTGTCACCCAATACTCATTCGCTGTGAAGTTGACTTACATCAAATAAATTTAGTCGTTACACAAGAGGATCTTGGTTTCTGATGCTTGGTGTCCGGAGATTCATTTCAATAACTCCACCAAAATGCATTTGTTTTTATTCGGTCTCTCTGGTTAAAATGATGTAAAAAACTGGTCTCGTATGATTCAACTCGAACGTATCGATATGTTCTGCTTCTCGGGTGGTTAAAATGAATATGGATTCAATTGATCTTTTTGACCCAGATATCCAAGAGAACTGGTTTCCTGCCTACAAGACGCTTCTTGAAGAGGCTCCTGTATACAGAATACCCGGATCGACTACCTTTGTAATCACCAAATATGAAGACATCCTGACCATTGTCAGTGACCCGAAAACCTTTTCAAACGAACCCGAGAAGTATGGTGGCGAACCATTAATTGTTCACCCCGAGGCTCGACAATACTATATCGATCACGGTTTGGGAAAAGAAACAGGACGAACTCGATGGCCGCTTCTGGGCATGGATCCGCCTGACCACGGAAAGTATCGAAAGCTTATCGATCGGCACCTAATGGATCGGCAGGTGCTCCGTCGCACTCAACCGTTTATTGAGGAGACAATTACCGAGCTGATCGATGAGTTTGAAGCTTCAGGGTCTATAGAATTTGTCAAGGAGTTTGCCATCCCGCTGCCAGTTAAAATAATCACGGCAATGATCGGTTTCCCACTCGAAGACATACCACAACTCAAGATATGGTCCACAACTTGGACGCTTCCTTTTGCGCGCGGATTAAGCTTGGCACAAGAAATGGAGGTCGCTCGTCAGGGTGTGGATTTTCAGAACTACATTAGAGATATCGCTAATGAGCGCCGCAAGCGCCCCAAAGATGATGTCATCACTCATCTGGTGCAAGCCAAATTTGATGAAAAGCGCCCACTCACCGATCACGAGATCGCATCCATAGTAGATAATATGTACATTGGTGGAAATGAGACAACTACTTTCACACTCACATCGGGAATGTGGCTCATGTTGAAAGATCCAAGTATCTATCAGGCTCTAAAAAAGGATAAGTCAAAAATTCAAAACTTTACAAACGAAGTGCTCAGATTAGAGTCCCCCACGCAAGGCCTTTACAGAACCGCGGTCATAGACACTGAAATTCGCGGCACGCCAATTCCTAAAGGATCTACTATTCATATCCGTTTCGGAGCCGCTAACCGTGACGAAGAAGTATTTTCCTGCCCAGAAAAACTTGATCTGAATCGCGCAAATTGCTCTCGCCATCTCGCGTTTAGTCGCGGCGAGCATGGTTGTCCTGGGTCGTCCCTCGCTAGAATGGAATTAAACATTGCTTATGAGCATCTAATCAAGCGACTGTCAGGTCTGCAACTCACACCAAAACAAAATGATTTTACCCACCACCCTGGTTTTATCCTGAGAGGATTGAAAGAGCTCTACCTATCGTTCGAACCTCGATCAGGCAAGGTTTAATTGCTCTTCATACAAAATGTGGAACAATCAAGTTTATCAAAATTGATCGAATTATTGATCATCTACGAACGAGTTTTTTCAATAACTGGCACTAGAATAATTCCGCCGTCGGCTCCTATTTTAGTGCGATTGGACTTTTTATCGGTAGTAACATCTCCAACATAAACGGCTAGTGCAAAAACTCGCGAAATAGGGGTGCTCGCTTTGCCAATCACCGACACAAAAATATTGAGGTAATATTTTCCATCCGTTTCGCTACTGAGAACCACATCCAGATTAATGTCGTCGGTTGAATCAATAGGAAATTCATAGTTTCTAGTGACTGGCTCTAGTAACAAGCCATTTTGCGGCGACAGATTAACTAGCATTTTGCCGCTGGCATAGTCTTCGACAAATTTCAAACTAACCAGTCTCTGCTCGCCTATATCGAGCACTCCAAAATAGTCATGCGAAAAATTCACCGCCGCACCCGTCTTTCTGCTCCTCGCTTGATCAAACCTTTCTTGAGAGTGCACGGATATATCATCGCTCAACTCGGCAAAGAAGCCTGATCTTCCGGCGTAGACCTGATCACTCGCCTGGCAAGTCAAAGCGAAAACTCCGCTGATTAAAAAAATTAAAGCCCTACTTTCCATACGCAAAGCATCTAACATTTGCCATTTCCTTATTTTAGCGAGTAATCGATAACTCAAAGCAAGTGTCTTCTGATATCTCGTAACCATAGAGCGCCATTGCATAACGACCTTCATCGAGCTCCAAATTCAGTTGCTCTTGCCCTGCCTGAGTACCCTCGGCAGTAGCGATAACAACTCCCGATTTGTAGATTATAAAATCGACATCCGCCAATAAGGCACCGCTCACGCTAGTTGCATTGAAGGCATGCTCTCCAGCCAATTCTACGTCAAATGAGATAAAAACCGAGTTACCCAACTTATTTTGTGCTCCTACGCCAGCTACAGTACAAAGTTTATCGAGCTTCGCCCCGTTCACATCAATGTCTCTGTAGACCGGAAGTGCAGAAGGAATACCTCCGTCGTTTGTTTCCCCTGCCCCGTCTGAGCCGGTGCCAGTGATACTCTGACCCTCAACTAGACCGGTTATATTCGAAATCGCCTCGTTCTGCTGATCCCTCAACTCGTCGATAAACGTGAAGATACTTGCAAAGAAAGGGTTTGCTTTAAAATTTTCCGAGACCAACACCGAATAAATGGAATCAAAACCCAGATTGGTGTTATCCATGCCGTCGTTCCGCTCATCATAGAGATCAAAAAGAATTGATTGTATCGATCCTTCACTAAACCAACCAGGATTTATAACATCATTGTTCTCAACATCAATCGAGAATCCCAGCGCTTGGTTTTTTCCCGAACTATCTCGGTAATACTGATCATCTGTAACAATTGCTGATATCGCGTTACCCCACCCCTCTGAAAATGCAACTCGCAGATCGAGTTTTTCCCCAGAACCATGGGGTCCCCCAATCGAATCTGAGCGTGACAGTTTATGCTCAAAATAATGACCCCACTCATGGATGACTACATGACGATCATACTCATCAGTATCACCATCAGATTTACCAAGAATATAAATATTACCTCCTTGATAAAAAGAGGTGCCAATATCTCCCTCCTCGATAGAGCCGTCAGCCGTACTATTTTTCTCACTCCAGAAAATTTCTAGCGCTGGGAACCGCAGCACTGGATCAACAGAAACAAACGTCTCTTTTGCATCATATACTGCGTCTAATATCGCAAATGGTGCTGCTGATCGAACCGCTCCGTAACGGTCACCAGTCCAGCCCGACTCAAAGTGAAGGTCTCGAACCAGATCACCAGTTTCAGGATTGAAAAGCTCCCCTTGACCTGCGTAAACTGTCCCACCGTTAGTATTATCAGTCACCTTGACGTCCCAAATATTGCCCCTTAGCATTCGAGAGGATACTCGCACTCGCAGTTCGCTATTAAGTTCTGCGGGCACCGAGTAATTGCCCTTAGAATCGGTCGTAGTTGATGCAATAACCTCGTTTTTAGAATCCACCAACTCTACTAAAACTTCTCGAGCAGGGACTATCCGCGTACCCTCATAATCGAGCCCACTACTGATTATATCAAGAGGCACTAGATCAAAAGTAACCCTGCCAGTTACCATTGAGGATAAAGCGATAGTTATAGAGGCGGACGCTCTTGCTCCCCGATTGTCCGTGACCGACAGACTAAACAGCAAGATCTCAGTTTCTGCATCGGTTGGGACGAGGAAATTAGGGTTAGCTGTGTCTGCATCATTGAGCTCAACAGTCAGCCCCCCAGTCTGGGTCCATTGATAGCTGACAATATCACCGTCTGCATCGCTGGCATCAGCAATTAGATACACTGAAGAACCTGCTGCACCAATGGGGCCACTTTGCACGGTAACGGTTGGCGCGGTATTCTCATGATTGATGGTAATTGTATCGTACGCAGTCGATCCCCCATCGTCGGTCACAGTAAGTCGGAAAACCAGTGTCGTTGATACTGGTCTTTGCGGCATCTGAAAATGCGCTGCGGCCGTTTCAGCATCAGTCAAATTGACCTCGTCACCTGACTCCTGAGTCCAACTATAGGACACGATTGTCCCATCAATATCGCTCGCGCTCCCAGACAGGAAGACATCCTGACCTGCAGGGATGTTCTGGTCAGGACCTGCGTTCACTACAGGCGGGTTATTGATATAAAAAATAGTGACAGTATCTGAGCTCTCTGCTCCTCGATTATCCCTCACGGTAAACATAAACTCAAAAGTGTCAGTCGTCGGTTGCGAAGGCATGGTAAAGTTTGCGACAGCGCTTTCCGAGCCAGAAATATTAACTGAGTCACCTGAACTCTGCACCCAGGAATAGACATCTATCGTCCCATCGGGATCCTCAGCAGTTCCAGTCAGTGTGACGATTGATCCTGCGGTATATGCCTCGTCTTTTCCCGCACTGGCAACCGGAGGGGCATTCTCATGTTCGATAGCGACCGAATCAGAGGCACTCAGTCCCCTATTATCGGTAACGGTTAACGTGAACAAAAACGACGATGAAATTGGTCTCTCTGGCATATCAAATTGAGCAGTGGCGGTATCCGCTCCCTCCAGTGTCACTGAATCGCCCGAGTCTTGCGCCCAACTATAACTTACAACAGTCCCATCGCTATCGCTTGCACTTCCGGATAGGGTCACTCGAGCTCCAGCAGGCGCCTGCTGATCTGAGCCTGCTTGCACCTGAGGGGCCTGATTTATTGGTTGCGCTGGAGAGCCGCCCCCTCCTCCACCGCAAGCTGCAATGGATAGGGAGAGCCAAACAGGTAGCACAGATTTAATGTACTTGACCATGCTCGTGATTTGTCGGTTTGAGTTGAAAAAAGCTGCTTATAAACTCAGCATATACATCTACATTAAGTTGAAGACTAAATCCCACTCTTCAGCAAATTTTATAATCGAAACTAGTAAAAATAAATAATCGTCTTTGCCTGCAATTATTAACTCGAGAACTCGACTTCGAATCGAAGAAGAAATGGCCAGATTCGCACCTGGCCATTCGTCGCTACTAGATTTTTATTCCCATTGCCATCGCTCCCCCGAAAGGGACAGGCAGCTTTTAGAAGTTGTACCCAACTGTAACACCAATTTCTCTTGGGGGTCCATACTGAGTGAAGTTCCATAGTTGCGCCACCGCGTTTGAACTTACCCTATGGGTTTGATCAGTTAGATTCTTACCAAACAGTGTAAAAGTCATCTTGTCATCCGACGTGGTATATCTCAGGTAAGCGTTCATTAGAGTTCTGGCCTCACCCTGAGAGAATGGCTTTTGCTTCATGACGAGAGCGCCGTTTGCATCCAAGCCCTGATTGTTCATGGGGAAGGGCTGAGTTTCGTAATCGTCCTGATAATGCATATTAACATTGTATGTCAGGGTGCCTCCCATTTCTAAATCATGCATGAAGGTGGCTCCCACGCCCAAGCTAAGTTCCGGCGAGAAAGGGACAATTAGGCTTGAAAGATCAACTCCTGCAGCTGGAAGGGGCCCAGCACCGAATTGGTTCATATCAGCGGCAGAAAAATTGTAGATAAAATTATCATACTCATGATCCAGTGTGCCCAAGTTAGCATCTACCCTGAAGTTGTCCGTAGGCGCCCAAGTCAGTTCCACTTCAATACCGCGCGCGGTAGACTCGCCTCCATTGAAAACCCTAGTTTCCTGAAATGCTTGTCCTGAGGGTTCGACTAAGACCACAACCTGACTTCTCAAGATATCTTCATAATCAGTCGAAAAGATTTCGGCATTCAATCTGAGCGTCCCTTCATTGAAGTCTCCCTTAAGACCAATAGCGGTGGTCGTTGCTTCCTGAGGTCGGTAGGCCTGACAGGTTACTGAGGATCCACAAGTCTCAGCATAGCCACCAGCCTTGAACCCCTTAGAAAAACTCCCATAAAACATCAAATCATCACGCATGTTATGCTCAACAACAAATCTCCAAGTATTAGTATCCCACTCTTTCGAATCCGTAAACTGAGTTGCAAAATTTTCTAGCGGCACCGGGTTAGTCCAAGAATCAATATACTCTGACGGATCCGTAACAAAATTAGATAAAACTCCACTTGGACGATCGATGCGCTCGAATGATTTTTCATCCGTTGATCGCCGGTATCCTGCCGATATGGAGGTTCGCTCTGTCAAATCATATGTCCCGTCAAAATAGAATGCACTGGCCTCTCGATCCTGCTTTGTTTGCTGCAATTGCGCCCACTGGTCGTGGAACACACTACCGGGTGTTGGGTCATACAAACCCAAGTTGGCAAACACAATAAACTCAAAGTCGTCGGTATACATTACCGCGCCTGAGACAAAGTTGAACGGGCCATCAAAGTTACTGCTGAGCCTAAACTCTTGCTGAAACATCTCACGTCTCGTGTTCCTTGTTGCATCGTACAAAGACGTCCAAGCTTCACCGCTGTATGTGCTATTCAAAAGTTCTTCACTCTCACGGTATCCCGTTATTGACTTGACAGTATAGTTACCTAGTTCCAATGTTTGATTGAGATAAATTCCGTCGACATCAATTCGATGCCCATCTTCAATACAAACATAAACGTTGCAAGTGTTTGACTCACCGGTTATGAAAGGGTCCTTGGTGAACCCAACCCCGGGGGTGGCAATACCAGGCACCCCATAAGTCACCCATAAATAGCCTTCGTCCGGACCACTTTCATTTGCGGCTGCCGGCGCATCAGAGCGATCCTCAACTTTCTCAATAATCAGGTGCGCTTCATAATTGTCACTTGGTGAGTAAAGAAACTTTAACTTGGCAGCAAGGACATCAATACCACCGATGTGCTCCCCACCGCCGTCAACAACAAGCCCAGTAGGGTTTCCAATTACTGGCGACGAGGGCTTTGAATTCGTGTAGAAACCATCATACTGATCTTGCACCACGGCAAGCCGAGCAGCCAAAGTGTCTTCGATCAGTGGCATATTGACCGCCAAATTGACTTTATTACCTTTAGACTTATTGCTGGCATATTCACTAAATGAAGCCGAAACTTCGCCAAAAAATTCGTTGAACACGGGCTTCTTGGTGGTGATGTTGATAGCCCCCGCTGGGGTATTTTTTCCGAAAAGCGTTCCTTGCGGGCCTCTAAATATCTCCACTTGCTCAATATCAAACAGCTCCACAAACTGAGATTGAACGTGGCTGAGCGCAAATTCATCTACTACGACACCAACATCAGCATCATCAGTGACTAGGATAGAAATGTTTCCCGTTCCCCTAATTCCGCCCGCGACAGCATTGAAACCTGTCTGCTTTGTCATAGTAACATTGGGAGATAAATCACTAAGCGTTGTAAGTTCGCTTGAGAATGTATTTTTGATTTGTTGCGCCGTGACCGTTGTTACAGCCATGCCAAGATCCTGCTGATCTTTGGCGATTTTAGCTCCAGTAACCACAACTTCCTCAATTGCCAAGTCAGATGCGCTTATGCAGATGGAACTAATCGCTAGCACTCCAAAAATAAAAGCGCTTTTCATTCCTCTCAAATAACTAAATGTTCTCATATCCCTCCCCCCTTCCTCACAAAAATTTTTACCAATTAACAAGTCGTTCTGCCTTCCCACTTTGCCCTAAATCTTTGCTTATTTGAAAAAGTCAAAAGGCACTCCGGAACAGTATATGATCTGACAATGCTTATCAATGCAATTTTTTGAAAATAATTAAAAGAATGTCTCCAATTTATCTTGTTGATTTAAACAATATTGGATACTAAAAACACGTATCGTTGCACCAAAGTTAATCAGATATAATAATGTGAAGATTTAAGTCAAAAAGAATGGGCTAACTTGACTAAATGTCTATTTCTANTCAGTGGTGATATNTTTATCCAANCNTNGNNNAGCATNAATTCTGNNGCNANNNTANCGNNATGANAATAACTGTAGCAGGAACTGGTTATGTAGGGCTTTCCCTAGCAGTTTTGCTGGCTCGGCAGCATGAAGTAACAGCCTATGACATTGATGAGTCACGAGTCCAGCAAGTCAATTTGAGGAAGTCCACAGTAGCTGATGACGAAATTAGCGACGCGTTATCCTCAGACCAACTGGACCTNTNCGCTACTGACGATAATGAGGCGGCTTTTCGGGATGCAGAGATCGTAATCATCGCAACCCCTACAGACTATGACGCAAAAACTCACTGCTTTGATACTGACTCAGTTGAGCAGGTAATTGGTTTGGTTACAGCATGTAACTCTGAATGTTTGATGGTCATTAAATCGACTATCCCCGTTGGCTTAACTAGCGAGCTTCGAACACGACATAAAACGGATCGGATTATCTTCTCTCCCGAATTTCTTAGNGAAGGTAAGGCGCTGCATGACAATCTTAATCCTTCCCGCATAATCGTTGGCGATAAGAGCGAAAAAGGAACAATGATCTCACAGCTGTTAAGCAGCGCAGCANAAAGTAATGATGTACCCATACTTTTGACCGACAGTGCAGAGGCNGAAGCCATCAAGCTCTTTTCAAATACTTATCTTGCAATGCGTATTGCATATTTTAATGAGTTAGACTCGTATGCGCAGGCAAACAATATGGACTCAATGGAGATAATCAAAGGCGTGGGGCATGATCCAAGAATTGGTAATTTCTACAATAATCCGTCATTCGGTTATGGAGGCTATTGCCTCCCGAAAGATACCAAACAACTGCTTGCGAATTATAATCATGTGCCAAACAACCTGATAAAAGCGATTGTAGATTCCAATGACACCCGCAAGGACTTTATAGCAACTACCATTATCGATATGAGACCACAGGTGGTGGGTATCTATCGACTAACAATGAAGGCAGATTCTGATAACTTTCGCACATCTGCTGTTCAGGGAATTATGGAACGCATAAAAGCCCAAAACATCCCTATCATTATATATGAACCTGGCCTTAAGGCGAGGCAGTTCCNAGGTCACGAGCTGGTCCTAAACCTTGGCGCCTTCAAAGCTAGAAGCAGCGTTATCATGGCCAATAGACAACATATNGAATTAATCGACGTTGCCGAGAAAGTCTACACCAGAGATCTATTTGGTGTGGACTAAACTAGTTTCTGACTCGCCGCTCGATTTTTCGCGGCAAAAATCTTTTGATCCCTTTGAACCTGTCTCATTGCCTTGTAAACACTTATTTCCGGATCTATCTTGCCTGTCTGACCCAATGCCTCAAGTTGAGCATAATACCAATATTGAACGGCAAACCCATTAATTGCTCTAAATAGCTTGATGTGCTTCAAGATCTGCAGCCAAGAGGGGAGCAATGAGAGCGTATCCTCAAACCGGGGTAGCTCCTCAAGACCCTCTAGCAGCCTGTTTGGCGCATCCGTCATCACACACATGGGTCTCGCCAGNCCTATAATATCAACACTGCCGATCTTTATAGCCTCACACATCATCTCTCTTCGCCTAAATCCGCCCGTCACCATCAACGGTACAGACGTTTTTTCACGAACAGCCAGAGCAAAATCTGCAAAATACGCNTCCTTGATGCGCTGAANACGCGGAACATAAGGTTCAATTTCACTNTCCATGCCTGCTATTCCTAAAAGCTTAGGTTGTTCGTAATTGCCGCCGGAAATTTCGATCAAATCGATTCCTTCTGATTCTAGCCAAGAAACAACTTGTAAGCACTCCTCGAATGAGAAACCACCTCTCTGAAAGTCACTACTATTCAGTTTCACCGAAACTGGAAAATCCCTACCTACTGCGCGCCTCGTTTCGGACACCACCTCTATCAGGGCTCGCGCCCGATTGATTAGCGGTCCCCCATATTTGTCGGTCCGAAGATTGGACCTTGGGCTAAGAAATTGGGAGAGCAAATAACCATGCGCTGCATGTATCTGAACCCCCGTNAAACCACCTTTTTTCGCAGTTATCGCACAACTTACGAACTTTTCAATGATTTTNTNAATTTCATGTATCGANAGTTCTATTGGTCGACCAAAGTCTCCCCCCGGCAATTTCAGAGGCACAGCGGAAGGAGCCTTAGGTTTTGCGTTCACGATTTTCAGTGTCTGTCTTCCCGAATGACTGATCTGGGCCCAAACTTGAGCACCCTGACATTGACCAGCATCGGTCCAAGCCAANATCGCAGAATTAGCAGTTTGACTGACTGGTCCNTCAAAGATAACGTTTCCCGGTCGCTCGAGATGACTCTTATCAACCATAATATTACCTGACAATAGTAATCCGGCTCCGCCAGAACCCCANATTCCGTATAGNCTTGCGAGGGNATCCGTCGGGATGCCNTCNAGGCNAGCAAGTCCCTCAGTCATTGCTGACTTTGCAATACGATTCTTAATTTNTATGCCGCATGGAAGTTCTATCGATTGATTTAAGGGCATGTGGTCTCCGNTAAAGCTATATCTTTTANAAAAAGGTTGGACATTGATTCCATATGATTTGGTTNATCCCTGCCCACTGATCAATTTAATGAATCTTTAGTGGTTAACCAGACCTATATCAGCCACAGTTCGAAATCCGATGTGGGAAGTAGCCAATGTGATGTCCTGGCCCTGCCGAGCAGCTGGCCTATATCGCTGGCAATAGTTGTCCGAACAAAGAAAAGAGCCGCCTTTGATAGTCTTTAAGGTTACCCCTGGTTGTCTTGGATCATANCCCTCGCTGCGATAATCCATTTGTCGATCTGCATGATAGGCCGTCTCAGTCCATTCCCAAAGGTTACCCGTGATGTCATATAAGCCATAATTGTTTGGACTAAAGCATCCGACAGGGGCGACCCCATGGAATCCATCAATTCCATCATTGTTATGAGGAAAGGTTCCTTGCCAGATATTTGCCTTTGGCTTGACGGTATGCGGTGATTCATCGCCCCATGAAAACTTAGCACCTGAGATACCTCCCCTGGCCGCATACTCCCACTCNTGCTCAGTNGGCAATCTTCGTCCTAACCAGTTTGCGTATGCGGANGCATCTGAGTAGGTAACATGAACTACCGGATAGTGCTTTCGTCCTTTTATAGAACTACCAGGGCCATTAGGGGCTTTCCACGTAGCCCCTGCCACGAACTGCCACCAAACATCAGCAGTGCCATCCGAATTTTGAGTGGGTGCAACGAAGACAGCAGAACCTGGTGCTCGAAACTCTGAAGGAATGTTAGGATAAAGTTCTGCTGATAAACCTTTTTCGGCTTCTGTCACATAACCCGTCGCCTTAACAAATTNCTCAAACTGTCCATTAGTAACTTCCGTCGCATCAATCTCAAAACTATCCACTAAAATCTGTTCGACAGGACCCTCCTCTGGGTAATAACGCGTCTCCCCAAATTGAAATTGCCCGCCCTCAATCTTGATAGATGCATTCGCTAACTCAGCATCTAGACAAGGCGGTGACGGTTTCGCAATTGGTTGGGCCTTGTTGCAAGCCGAAAGAAAGCAACACAGTATTAACGACAAGATTAATACTGACAAACTGGTTTCTTTGCGCAAAAACCTCAANTTAAGCATTTCCTGCTANCCTANTCGATAAGCTTGTAACTGGTGCTGCGGCTATGAGTTCTCTACTGTAGGGATGTTCGGCGTTTAACATAATGCTTTTNGCGNCACCCTGCTCAACAATTCTTCCTTCCTTCATTACCGCTACTCGATGAGCAAAAGAGGGAATCAGAGACAAATCATGTGTGATGAAGAGATAGGCGATGCCTTCTTCTTCCTGAAAATCTCGCAGCAGCCCGAGCACCTCAGCCCGAAGGGATACGTCAAGTGCGCTGGTAGGCTCATCGCATATAACTAACTTAGGCCTGACTGCAAGGGCTCGGGCGATAGCAATTCGCTGTCGCTGTCCACCTGAGAACTCGTGCGGGTATCGCGACAGCTGATTCATATGCAAACCGACTCGATCCAAAACGCGGCGAAGATGCTGATCGCGTAACTTTGGAGGAATTTCACTTGCCAATGTCACCACGCCTTCGTGAATAATATCACCTACCGTCATCCGAGGGTTCATGGATGAAAAGGGGTCCTGAAAGATAACTTGTATTTTCTTTCTAAAATGCAAGTAACTTCTCTCTGGAATATCATGGATTAACTTTGTGCCAAAACTTATTTGTCCTCGAGTTACCTCGCACAATCTGAGAATGGCACGCCCGGTAGTGGTTTTTCCGCAACCTGATTCCCCAACCAATGCGAGTGTNTCCCCTTCATCTATTTGGAAGGTGANACCATCAACCGCCTTGGTCTGTGCTANTGTCCTTTGGAAAAATCCCGCCTTAATCGGAAACCAAATGTGAAGATTATTTACCCTAAGCAATGTTTTTGAAGATTCATTCCAAAGGAAATCCTGCGTATTGGGCAAGGATTTAATCAAATGTTGGCTGTACTCATGTTGCGGATCGGCAAAAAAATTGCTGCATTCAGCAGTTTCAATAATTTCTCCATTGCGCATGACTGCGACGCGGTCAGAAATCGCACTGACTACTCCCATATCATGCGTAATGAACAAGATTGAAAGGTTTCGTTCCCTCTTGAGTTTTGCCAATAACTCTAGNACCTGTTTTTGGATCGTAACATCTAGNGCAGTAGTAGGCTCGTCGGCAATGAGCACATCAGGATCACAAGCTAGCGCGATGGCGATCATTATCCGCTGCACCTGCCCACCGGACAGTTGATGGGGGTACCAATCAACTCGCACTTCTGGCTGCGGGATTCCTACCTCAGCAAGTAAATCCACAGTAGATTTGGTTATTTCGGACNTCGGAAGACTGCGATGTAGCGAAATNGCCTCAGCTAACTGCTCTCCGACAGTCTGAACTGGATTAAGCGAGGTTTGAGGCTCTTGAAAAATCATAGCNANACGGCGTCCGCGAACTTCATTCATTTCATTCTCNGTGAGCTCAAAAATATTTTCCGNACCCAAGGTTACNGATCCATCAGTAATTTCAAGGGCATTTGGCAGCAAACGCATGGCAGCTAAGGCAGTGACTGATTTGCCAGATCCTGACTCACCCACAACTGCAAGTGTCTCGCCTAGCTTTAGTTCAAGAGAGACGCCATCGACCAACACTGTGCCACTTGAGGGGTGCCAGATTTTAAGGTTTTGAATAGCAAGAACGGTTTCTGCCATTAGGTTGGCGCTCGCCTATCATTAGTCCTAGGATCAAATGCGTCGCGAACCTGATCAGAGAATAAGTTGGCAGAAAGGACTAGAGAAAACATGAAAATAAAAGCTGCAGATATAGACCACCACACAGCTGGGTCACGAGACAACTCTTGTCTAGCAGAGTTGATCATGTTGCCCCAACTATTGATCGAGGAATCAACGCCGACACCTATGTAAGCCAATACAGCCTCAGCCATCACAAAGACACTAAAGTTAAGTACAAGTGAAATAATTACTAGGTGCATTACGTTGGGCAGTATATGACGCGTAATGATACCGAGATGGCTCACGCCAAATGCCCTAGCCGCATTAACGTAATTTAACTGACTCACCTTCAAAGTTTCTGCCCTAAGTAGCCTGCAGAGCCCTGTCCAACTCGTTAGGCCGAAGATCGCGCAAAGTGCTAAAAACTTAAAATCTGCTCTGCTAAACAATAAACTAAAGTCCTGAGCATGATTTTCTATGTACACGTCAATGACCAGAACCGCAGCCGCTATCAACAGGATATCGGGGATTGAACTGAGAGTCGTGTAGATGTACTGGACCAAGTCGTCAATGTAACCCTTAAAGTAACCCGCGGAAATCCCAAGGCCAATAGCAAACGGAAGGGACAGCAGAGTAGCGAAAGCGCCTATGAGCACTCCAGTTCTTATGGATTTTATGCTCTGATAGAGAACATCAGCTCCAACCTTGTCGGTGCCCATAATATGGTAAACTGCGCCAAGCTCTAATACCCACGCATAAACCGCGGAAGTAACAAAGATTACAGTGTAGATCGTGCCAGTTGGTAGATATGTTTCGATTGATGCGCGGCGCAAAACTTGGGCTGTTATCAGAATAATAGCCAACGCAAAAAAACCGCCCTTAAAAAAGGCCACGAAGCTGAGCTTAACTATATCCAGCCAACGATCATTCGCATCAACTAGATGTGTGCCTCCGTGAAGCAGCCGAGGGTGATCGCGATAAAGTTGCCCTGACGCGTTTCGCATATTTTCTTTGGAAAAAGAATATAAAGCGAAGGGCGCCGAGTAAGTCTTCTCTTGCTTGACTCTCATATCCTCGTGGATCCAATCCAATACACTTAGAACCTCGCTACTGAAATAAACTTTTTCATCTGCAGAGGTCGTTGGCAAAGATTTCTGAAAATGCAGCGAATCGAGCAGTGCGATTAGCACATAGAGCGACATCACCATGAAAGTGGAACAACCAATTTTAGTGCTGAAAACTTGTCGCCAATTAGCTCTTGTCTGAGGGCTGGTTTTAACGAATCTAAACATTGCTAAAATCCCCAAAACCAGCAAGAAAATCAGGCTATCGCTCCACAAAATTACTGGTCGTACCATCACTGAAGCCTCACGCGCGGGTCAACGAGGGTATAAGAAACGTCGGTCAGCAGCAGCCCGATTATGTAAAGCACTGAGCTCAGGAAAACCATTGTACGAACAATTGAAAAGTCCTGCGCTCGAATTCCATCAATTGTAAAGCTCCCCAGCCCGGGAATACCAAAAAACGATTCGGTGACTAAGCTACCCAGAAAGAGCACTGGAATCAACACAACAATTCCAGTTAGTATTGGGATCAGTCCATTGGGGAGCATATGCTTGAAAAGGATCGAAAACTCAGACACACCCTTCGCTCGCGCGGTCCTTATATAATCTCGGTTAGCCTCCTCAAGAAAGATAATTCGATAAATTCTAACCCCGCCACCAATTCCGGTGATCACTCCGATAGCGATGGGTAAGATNAGAAATTTCACAGCCGAAACGCCNGNCAGGTAACCCGAAACAGGCACAAGATGCCANAGCTTGCCCGCCAGAAACTGGCCTCCAATAATGTAAAACATTGAGGAAATTGAAAACATCCCGACACAAAATATCATGGCAACCAACTCAAACATACTCGCCCGAAACATCACCACTAATAATGCTAGGCTTATGTTAACCGCTAAACCAATTGTGAAGACTGGTAACGCAACAGCTAAACTNGGCCACATACGCTTTTTAATTTCTTCTCCAATNAGACGTCCTTCGTCACTCTTACCAAAGTCAAAGGTAAACAACTTNGCTGATTTCTGGAAAAATATAGTCTCGGTTATTACATCAAACCCTGTCGACTCTTCGTTCACAAAAAGCGGGAGATGATAGCCACGTTGCTCCTTCCATTGTCGCACCGCTTCGGGGGTAATATGTTTTATCCCCAGCTGTGCCTGTGCCATTTGATCAGGTGAATTTATTAAAAAAAACAGAGCGAAAGTAATGATGTTCACCCCAATTAGGATAGGAATGGCATAAATGATTCTTCGTGCTATATATGCCCACATATTTATATGATCCTCCGTCTCTGACGACGACGATATGCGCTATAGCCCGGTATGAGAATCAGAAGAAATAAGACCAAGAATAGAGCTAATGGCCAAACTTCGGGTTTATTCCAAACTCTTTGCTTGCTATCTCTGAGTTTAGTATCAATATCCTGGTACTTTAAAGTCACCTGAGACATACCATGAGGCTTATAGTTCCTTACCCATTCATTACTCAAGGTAAACGTGACCGGATGAAAGCTTGATGCCCATGGAGCATCATATCTGTATATTTCTAGCATCCTTTCGATTATGGCAAGTCGCTCAGACGAATCCGGCATTACTTTCATCTTGTTAAAAAGTTCATTATATGAAGGGTTATCATAATTACTCGAGTTAGCCCCCGAACCACCGCTACCCACTCGCCCATTTGGCCCATAATGCAGAAACAAAAAATTTTCCGGATCAGGATAGTCTGCAAACCATCCCCAGGAAAAGATCTGCGCACGGCCACTCTCCATCTTGTCTTGAAAGCGATTATAGTCAGTGGCCCGAATATTAAGCTGAATGCCCAGCTTCGAAAATTGCTGGATTCTCCAGTTTTGCAGCGCACTATCATCACCCATACTTATCGTGGTGTCGAAGTTGAGCACCAATGGTTCTCCCGTTGCCGCATCTCGACCATCGGGATACCCTGCATCCCGCATAAGCTGTTTGGCATACCCTAGGGTTTTCTTTTGAGGAAGACCATCCTTCCAGACAAACACCTCCGGATTCACTCCTTTCTCTCCCTCTTGGTAACCAAAAATCCCCGGTGGTATTGGGCTCATGGCGACATCACCCCTTCCATTACGAAAAATGGAAATAAATTCTTCCTCGTCATAAACTATAGATATAGCTTGTCGTAATTTGCGATTGCGATCAGAATAGCCTCCAACTATAGGGTCCAACATATTGAATCCCACATAGTAGGTCGCCGGCTCGATGGCTGTAATTAAGTTTACTCCTTTACTTTTCATCTCGTCACTGAGAGCTATGCCATCAACGCTCACATTCACAGATTGATCAAAGCTGTCGCTATCAATGGCTGCTCGATCATAATAGCCCTGCAAAAATTTTGTCCAAAGTGGGATAGCCTCTTTCTCTAAACGGAACACAACCTTGTCTATAAATGGCAGCTTCTTCCCCGAATCATCCAAAAGACCGTTTTCGAGATCAAAAGATTCGCCCTGGCTTGGATAGAACTCTTCACGGTAATTCGGGTTTTTTTCTAGCACGATCTCGCTACTCGCATCATGTTTGGTCATCATGAAAGCTCCAGTTCCTACCGGATGAAGGTCCAATGTGATGTTCTTTTCCTGCTGACCTGGGAGATGATAGAAACGGTCAACCTCCATCGGGATCGGCGCAAAAAAATGAAACGCGAGCCAATATTTGAACTGAGGGTAAGTTCCATTGAGCGTGATACTAAAGGTGTAACGATCAATTTTGTGCACACCCGAGAGTGCTAAATTATTAAAATTTAGCCATGTTTGAGGGTTCTCCTCACGATAAACCTTGACTGCTTTTCGCATTTCTTTTAGGCCCAAAATATATTCTGAGACTATATCCCAAATCGGGAACTGCAGGCTGGGGTCTGCCATACGCTTAATTTGATAAATATAATCATCTGCTACCAGCTCCTTGGTATCGACTCTTTTAAAGTCAGTCAACTTTTTATACTGGGCAGCCGAGTCCGCACTGGCGAAATCATAAAAAGCTTCGCCATCATCTTTTTTGGCAAATGCTGGATGCGGCTGATAGTTCACACCTCTTTTAATTCTGAAGGTGTATCGAGAGAATGCAGGTTGCTGGCCTCTTTCAGCTAATGCTACACCAGCCTCATCAAAGTACTCCACTTCGGGAAGGCTCTTCAATGTCAGCGGCTTCAGTTCATATGGTCGCTTGAGATAATGGTACTCAAGAGGAGGTTCATAGATTTGGTCAATGAGCGTTGCCTCATCGCGATTATAGGAGCGAATAGGATCGAGATGCTTTGGCGGAGATGTGAACTCCCTGTACATTATTTTTTGCCCATCATCGGCGGGCGCATGCGGATTATTCCAGACCTCTTTTTCACAGCCAACCATGAATAGCATTAGCAAAAGGTAAGAAAACCTTCTCTTTTGAATACTGACCAATTGCTCGACTCTCTNTAAAACCNTNACNTCNAAGGTTATTATACCCAGAATTGCTAAAAANCACGCCAAAANNTAGCTGGCTAACTGAAGACCTCGAATTCNTTTAAGGANCCAAAGCCTTTAACCTTNATNTTATTNATGACCTGGACCATCTCCAATTNCAGATCTNCTCTAAGCTCNTCNGGGGGCGTNAAGAGAAGCAACTCGTAAGATTTTTTATTCAAAGTTAAGTAACTNCCCAAAACGCTATAGTCTCCATCCTCCATGAGCAACATCGCTTCNTATGCCAGTTGATGACGCTTGTTGACTGTCATGAGNTGGGATGAGCGGAGAAAACATTCTTTAACTCCTTGCAGTTTTGAGACATTAGAGCGGATAATACTTTTAATATCCATTAAGTTACCACCGCCAAGGTATTTGACACGCATTGGGTCACTTCGNTCCTCAACAATTATTANGCGACACGATGTAATNGCATCACCCAGTCTACAAAAAATAGTTACAGTCGGCTCCGCCTTCTTCACATCGAGATCAATATTACCAAGAAACCAAGTAATGTTATCTGAATCAGGAATCAGTAGAAAAAAACGATCGAGGATACAAACCAAGTTTCCATTTAGTCGATCTGTTACAACAGGTTCATGTGTCAACGAAAAAACTTTTATGTCNCCACTCTGAAACCGGTGAACATCCTCAAAGCAATTNAAGTTGTTAAAATANTCNTTTTCGTCAACGACTTTATTCCGCAAAAAAAGATAAGTGGAGAGAAAAGGAAAGCACATTGCCAACGCCAANATCGTCCGGAAAAACATTTGTACATTTTCGGTAGGCGGGTAAAAAACTTTTTTTATAACGGACCAACCACTGAAAGCCGCGTCAAGCAGATTGTATATATATAACCATATCTCAACCGAAAGTAGGCTGACTAAGTAACCGGCCAAATCGAACGTAAAAAAAACTGTCGCAATGCCAACCAAAAGCATCAAAGCAAATTCCGCACGACCACTGCCGACCTTGCCAAAAAAATGCTTCGCATTGAAAATTAAAACTTTAAAATACCTGTCCAAGAGTCTCGGCTACCTGATCGATTTAACCGCTTACTATAGCAAATTAGTGGTTCTCCGAGCTAGGTTTTCGCAAGTCTCTGTTTACTATTGGCGTTGATGTTGATAAGTCATATTTTATTCAAAACTGTGATGTTAAATCTTTCTCATGCCCGTTGACGATTCTTGACTAATTACTTCATCTGTGTCTTGATGAGTTTCACAATTAGTTGCTGCAGCTTCCGTCAGACCAAATAAATATAGGAGAAACATATGCGCAAACACCTTTCCGCCTTTGTTTTGCTCACCATCACCGCTTGTGGTGGAGGTGCAGGGTCATCATCAGCGCCTGACATCCCCTCCGGTCTCGACAGCAAAAAACTTTACTTGTTTCATCGTTTAGGCGGAATCAATGGCGTTCAGGATCTCAAAAAGAAATCAATCTCAATGTCTGACCCGGAGATGATAAATGTCTATTGGCGGTGCGGTCTGAAAGCGATAGGGAAAAAAGTGCCCAATGAGATTTTGGAAGTTCTTACACGAGAATATAAAGCCAAGGAAGACCTAATCGCCAGAGAAATAAACCGACCTACATATAAAGGCATACTTTCAGAGGTCACAGAGTATAGGAGCGCAATGGATAACCGGGATAAGACCAACGTAATAATGATGGAAGGTGCGTTAGAGCGATGTAAACGGGCNTTTGATGACGGATGAAAAAGAGAATNGCCCGATNCAACATTTTCACTTTNANAAAAGCAATGNTAACCNAGCAGCCATCCAACCTTGGAATAACTCTTTGTNNCACNGCCCCCTGAAAAAACTAGCTACCGATTTCTTCATTGATGTATCCGATCAAATTTCAGTGACAGCGCTTTAAGATTCCGTCCAAAGAAGCTAGGAGTATATTCCGGCGAGTCGCAGTTTNCCTCNAAAGCAAAGTTGTCTAATCTATCCAAGAGCACTTCAAAACTNCTCATCATTTCCTGCCTAGCTAGCGGCGCCCCAATACAAAAATGACGTCCCCGACCGAATGCCAAATGGCCGGCCACTGCCTTTCGCGTCAGACTGACCTCTGCTGCATTGGGGAAAGCACTTTTATCTCGGTTGGCAGAACCGAAGCGCAGACTTAAGATAGCTCCATTATCGAGCTCTATGCCACCGAGTTTGGTTCTGCGGGTTACTCGCCGGAACATGCCTTGCGCAGGCGCTTCTAGCCGCAAGACCTCCTCAACAAAAGCACGTAAATAGCGGGGGTTTGATCGAAGTTTCTTCACTAATACCGGATTTTCTGCAAGCTTCAACATGCCAGAAGCAATCGCTGCCGTTGTAGTTTCATTGCCAGATGCTAATAGATCAATGGTTACAATCGAAAGNAGCTCATTCAAACCAATAGGATTGCCTCGGTCGTCAGAGGCGTTGGCGCAGATTGAAAGCAAGTCTGTACCGGATTGACCTTTTCTTTGATGGAGCTGATTTTTAAAGAAATGCTGCATCTCGACCACAAGTCTGGCACATTCAATTTCTCGTTCAGGCGTTATCATCATACTAAAAGGTTCAACAATCGCATCCGACCACCGCTTAAATGAAGGGAGCATTTCGCTTGGCACGCCAAGTTGATCAGCTATTACCATCATAGGTAAAGGGTGCGCAAAGTCTTGCACAAACTCACATTTCCCATCGCCGGAGAANTCAGCTACCAATGTTTCGGCTGTCNTCTTGATATAGGGAATCATNGCCCTGACTTTTGAAGTGGGGAAGAATTTCTTGAGCAACGCCCTAACCCATGTATGTCTGGGGGGATCGGACGTCGAACAAGATGCGGTCGGCAGCCAACCNTCTTGTGAGTATATATTTATGACTTGATCAGGAATNCCTCCGGGCTTTATTGCCATCGGCGAAACACCGCTCGCGAATAATTCTGGACTTTGCATAACTTGAACACATAGCTCAAACGATGTAACAAGATAGATATCATGATTGGGCAGTTTACAGACAGGGGCCTCATCTCTTAGCCGCTCATATAAACCATAAGGACAGCTTTGGACGCTTGGATCCATGAGGTCATCAATCTGATTCATTTGCAATCCTCGCTNGTCGAGCCATAGTTATTTTTAGATTCTTTTTGTGGGGCGACANGNTGATCTTATGGTCAAAAGCGCTTCAAAAAATAGTACCAATCACAAAATGGAACAACACCCCCTGCGATCAGNTAAAATGCTCTCCCGAAATGACTTTCTGTTTGACTACCTCTGGACACATGAAACGGTCGCCATATTCAGCTGCTAACTCTCCACAGCGACCGATGAAGGATTTTAAACCATAGGTATTTACAAATTGCAGAAANCCACCNGTGTGAACCGGCGCTCCAATTCCCATTATGGAGCCAATGTTTCCGTCGGCCACACTTGTTAAGACCCCAGTCTCATAACACTTCAGCGTTTCAATGACCTGACGAAACATTAATCGATCTTTAATATCGTCATCACGAATCACTGCATGTTCATCATANTAAAGTTCATAAAGNCCTGGCCAAATNTTTTTTGTTCCATCTTGGTTGTATTCGTAATAGCCTCCNCCGTGATGTCTCCCGCCTCGGCCATTGTCTGTAATTAAGTCTTTAACCACCCTTCGCTGTGTATCCCCGCAACCCCATTTATCTGCAAAGCCCATTGCTTCCCATGTCTCGGAGACCTTTCGACTCAGCTCCAAGCTGACCTCATCCTGAACCTGCAATGGTCCGACCGGCATTCCAATAGCCTTACCCAAGTTTTCTATCTTGATCGGGTGAATACCTTCGACCAATAATCGGGCGCCTTCGTCACAATAAGTTGAAAAGGTACGAGATGTAAAGAAGCCCAAAGAATCNTTCACTANTATGGGTGTCTTACCAATTTGCTGGGCAAAATCGAAAGCCTTGGCCAGTGCCTCGTCGCTAGTTTTCTTTCCCGTAATAATTTCGATCAAAGGCATCTTATCCACAGGCGAGAAAAAATGAATCCCCACAAATCTTTCCGGTTTTTCACTCGCCTCGGATAACATTGTGATAGGCAAGGTGGAGGTGTTAGAACCCCAGAATCCATGTTCTGCAACAAATTTCTCATTAGTTCTTACTATTTCATTTTTCAGTTCGATATTTTCGAAAACCGCCTCTATGATCAAATCGCATCCATCAAGGTCAGTGTCATCAGCAGTAGGGGTTATCAGTTGAAGGATTTCTGCGGACTTCTCCTCAGTCAAACGATTGGAACTCACTTGCTTATTCAGCAGGCGCTCACTGTATGCTTTTCCCTTCTGGGCAAGATCTACAGTCATGTCCTTGAGCACCACAGATATCCCGGCTTTAGCTGATACATAAGCTATGCCCTGACCCATCATCCCGGCGCCAATGATGCCTAACTTAGCCGTAATGTTCTTCGGGATGCCTTTGGGCCGGCTTGCACCCGACTTTATCTTGTTTAATTGGAAGAAAAAAGTATTGATCATATTTTTAGCCACAGAGCCAGTCACTACGCTGACAAAAGCACGGCTTTCTATATTGAGCGCAACATCAAAACTCAGAGTGCTAGCCTGGAAGGAGATATCCATTGCTGCTTTCATACCGGGGATGAGATCTCGGGTCTTCTGATGCAAAATTGTCGGAGCCATCACTGCGTATTGAATATTTTTGGGGGCATTTATAGGACCGCCCGGCACCTTAAACCCTTTTCGATCCCAAGGCTGGGTTTTAGCGTTGTAATCTGTCTTATTATCTCGAATCCATTTTTTGGCCACAGGCACTAGCTCATCTATGTCATCAACCAACTGGTCTATCAATTCACTGGCCAATGCTTTTCGAGANGTCATNTGCTTGCTCTGGAGAATAATATCCATTGCTGGCTGCACGCCAATCAAATTGGTTAATCGAACCACCCCACCGCCAGCCGGAAATAGCCCAAGGTTGCACTCTGGAAANCCTATCTTCACAGATGGNTCGTCGAACGCTACTCGGTGGTTGCAAGCCAAACAGAGTTCATATCCACCTCCCAATGCTGATCCATTGATGGCCGCTACAACAGGCACCGGAAGCAACTCCATACGCCGCATGTCTGCTTTAATGTCCAAAAGGTTTTGATAAATAACTTCCGCTTTATCGGCGTTGGCAAGAATTAGATCGTTCAAATCGGCCCCGGCAAAAAACACCTTCTTAGCCGATGCTAGGATGACCCCATTCAAATCTTTTTCACCCTCTAAATGGTTAATAGTCTCATGCATTGCAACCTTATATTCATCGTTATGGGCGTTCACAGGCCCAGTCATNTCCATNGTAATCGTTACTATCCCGTCTTCATCTTTATGNTAGCCAAATACACTCATTATNTGNCCTCAAAAACNATTTCATTACTATTTAGAANNGNCNNTTTATCAACTGCGCTCAATAATGCAGGAGATACCCATGCCGCCACCCACGCATAAAGACAGCATACCTCGCTTTAAGTCTCTTCGTTCAAGCTCGTCTAACATAGTGCTCAAAAGCATTGCACCTGTGGCCCCCAATGGGTGCCCCATTGCTATGGCACCACCATTGACATTGGTTATAGCAGGGTCTATATCCAGATCGCGCATGTANCGCATGGCGACAGAGGCAAACGCTTCATTTATCTCCCATAAGTCGATGTCACTCGCAGCAAGACCCGCGGTNCTCAGGCATTTTTTTGCGGAGGGCCCTGGTGCCGCCAACATAATTATAGGGTCTCTGGCTAGAATTGATCCGGCCACAATTCTAGCTCGGGGGGTTAGCCCGAGGTCCTTCCCTGCTTTCTCATTGCCAATTAACACAGCACTGGCCCCATCCACTATGCCGGATGAATTCCCTGCAGTGTGAACATGATCAATGCGATCAAGGGTATTATACTTTTTCACCACAATATCGTCGTAACCCATGCTTCCCATCTGTTCGAAAGAGGCACGTAAATTTCTTAGGCCCTCCATTGTAGTTTCAGGCTTGATAAAATCATCCCGCTCNAAAATGGTAAGNCCATTAACATCTTTNACTGGAACCACCGAGCGATCAAAATAACCCNTGTCTCTCGCCTGNNNGGCTCGGCGTTGTGACTCNAGTGCGAAGGCATCGACATCTTCCCTCGAATAACCATCCAGTGTTGCAATTGTATCCGCTCCTATACCCTGAGGGACAACACTAGTGTCAATTGAAAAAGCAGCATCTTGGAACCATGCGCCCCCATCGCTGCCCATCGGAACTCGAGACATACATTCGACTCCTCCAGCTACGACCATATTTTCCCAGCCAGAAGCTACTTTTTGCGCGCCAGTATTGACAGCCTCGAGTCCGGAAGCACAAAACCTATTCAACTGAACACCTGCNACAGACTCATCCCAACCGGCATTTTGAACTATCATTTTCGCCACATCACTTCCCTGCTCGCCGATGGGAGTGACACATCCCATTATCACATCATCCACATAAGAGGTATCTAATTCATTCCTCTCTTGCAAAGCATTTAACAAGCCGGCACCGAGATCTATCGGTTTGACTTCGTGCAAAGATCCATCTCTTTTTCCCTTGCTTCTGGGTGTGCGAATCGCGTCATATATGTAGGCAGTGTTGTTCATTGTTNCCTCGCTAATGCCAAATTTCTTTTGTGTTAAACCGCGTATTCTACGCGAAGNATTTTCGGTCTCAATAGAAATTTCACAAAATTTTGCAGCGCTATGGAGCTAAAANATGGGCCAAAATATCCTANCATCAATGGCCGAGTTTGATTAGANAGATAATCTCAAGACGCGTGCTAAGCTGGGATATTATGCTCTAGTTATCGTTTAACTATTGAGACATAGACACCAAGACGGCAGTGCCATAGACCATTATTTCGATAGCCCCAANATCTATCATTGATGTNCTGAANTGCGTTGATACGATAGCATTTGCCCCCTTCAGAAAGGCATCAATCCTCATCCGATCAATTGCTTGGGCTCGAGCCTCCGCGAGCTCAGCAGTAAAAGCCACGAGCTCAGCCCCCGGCATCGTTGCACCCTCTTTGGCCAATTCTGGAGGAAGGTTCTTCGAGCGAACTGTGCTACCCTGAGCAACACCTATCGTTTTGAGTGTTGTTCGATCTGCAAATTTAGCGTCCGTAATATAAGGCATGTTTAAAGCCCGTGACCGCTCCTCCTCGTTTAGACCATCTTGCAGCCCCGCCTCATGCCTGCGCTCCTTATATGCCTCTTCTTTTTCCTTTTCTTCTCTAGCTCGTGCCTCCTCCTCTAGCTGTATTGATTGTTCGCGGGCCAGCAAGTCTTCAACACTCTCTAGCACGTACCATTCACCGTCCGAAAAATGCCCCTCAACTGTCTTGTCTTGGATTAGCCTAAAAACCTCTTCCTTGGTTAGACCTTTATCAAACATGTACTCGCCGATTTTCATTTTTCGGCGCGCTTCCTCTCTCCGTAAGGCCTCTTTCCTTGCTTCTTCTGCTCGCTGTCGCTGCTCTGCTAGCGCAGCATTCGCCGCCGCCTCATTCTTTCTCTCCTCATGTTCCTCGTCACTGTCAATGACGTACCATTCGCCACCAATAAACTGACCATCGATCTGTTTGGTAGTAATCATCTTGTAGGCATCATCCAGGGTGATGCCTTTTTCAAAAACATATTGATCCAACTTAGTCTTCCATCGCTCTTCTTCTTCAGCGTCTTCACCTAACAACTGATCATCAAACTGCTTCGCAATCAACTTTGGAGTTGTAGCAGTTTTTTCAGGTTTAGTAACAGGATCGCCTATAGGAGGATCAAATTTTGTGTTTGCAATGCTTTCCTGAAGCCTTGCAAGATCTCTGGCTTCCTCTAAGATACTCGCCGCCAAGCTGCTCGCCTCCTCAGCTTCAGGCAAGATGTCCTCTTTTGCTTGTGGCCCTAGAGCTAGCTCCCGAGCTTCTGCCAAAATTGATTCAGCTATCCCGGAGTCCTTTATAGATAACTTGCCCGTCGCCAAAGGATTTTTTTCTCCTGAAGCGACAGTAGTTTTAGACGCGGGCGCGGACTTAGCTGCACCATCCGGACCTAACGCCAATTCTCTGGCCTCAGCCAAAATTGACTCGGCCATTCCTGAATCCTTTAACGACAACTTTCTCTGGCCAGCGGGTTTCGCGGCCGCGCTTCCTTTCTCGGATTTGGCTGCAGCTTTTCCCTCCTTCTTAGATCTATCGCCAGAAGTTGTCTTTTTCGCTGCTGCCTTAGTCCCAGTTTTACTCGTCTTACGCGCCTTAGTTTGGGCTGTTTTGGCCATTGTCTGTGCCATTGCTATCTGCTTGAGCGCCTCTTCTTTCTCTCGAGTCATCTTCGCATCTGTTTTCGGATCAGATTCACCTTCAGCGTCAATGGTTTCTGCACCCTCATCAAGCAACTTTCTATCATCTGATATATACCAATCACCGCCAACGAAGTTACCCGAAATCTCCTTCCTTGAGATCGCTTGAAAGACTTCCTCTTTAGTCATGCCCTTTTCAGACATATACTCGTCGAGCTTAATTTTTTCGGACATATCGGCCATACGCAAAAACCCTCGAAATCACTCTACTAAAAATTACAAGCCTTTTGTTACCGGCAAAGAACATCATGTTAACGCAATTATTACTGGTCCCACCAGTTAGAAATTTACCGAATCATGAATTGTGTCTTGGCACTCAAAATAAGAGAATAGTCACTGAGTTATGCTGCCGCTTTTTAGCGCAAGTGCACCTTATAAGTGAGTCTAAAAGGTCTTAAGGAGGATCTGTGAATGAAATAACCTATTATGCTGCTTACGGATCTAATTTAAATAAGCAACAGATGTATGGCCGTTGTCCAATGGCAAAACCAATAAGCAAGGCCGTTTTAAATGGCTGGAAACTCGTTTTCCGAGGCGTAGCAGATATTGTACCGTGTTCTGATGCTCAGGTTAATTTGGGCATCTACTCAATTACTCCCGAATGCGAGACTGCTCTGGATCACTATGAGAGCTACCCTAATCTTTACATCAAAAAGCACATCCCAATACAGTTAAAAAGGTCTCAAATAACGTCGATGTTTTATGTGATGAAGCCTGGTTATGGTTTCGGAAGCCCGTCCGAAAAATATCTCAGAACAATCAGAGAGGGCTATGAAAACTGGAAACTACCTGAAAAACTGTTGCTTAAAAGCATGCATCACGCTCAAATTCATGATGGCGGTGAAGCATATAAGAGCAGGTATTGGAATACGGTGGATATCGAGTGCGAAAATGACAAAATTTAAGACCTATCTCGCATTGCTCATTTCTCTAATTACAGTGCCGTCACACTGATCAACATACTGAACAATTGTTCGGTCGGTAAGAACATAAACGCGTTTGTCGATAACACAGCTTGTGCCTTTTTTCCACTCACTTTGCGTACCAGCATATTCCATATAAGGTCTGTCCATATATACATAGTTTCTGCGATTCACGTAAAGCTCATCATAAAGACGGTTTGCCACCACTCCGTACATGATCCAAGGGCCAATCTCTTTAGAAGAGGGTGGTCTAATCTCTTGCGAGAGAATTTCCCAGGGAGACAAGACCAAAATAGATAGCAAAAAAAATTTCAAACCATCCTCCAACCAAATTATTATTAAATTACATATTTACATCTATATCGGACTTTTCCAACCTCTCTAAAGGTTAGTCGCATTA
Source organism: Porticoccaceae bacterium (assembly GCA_002701765.1). Classification (GTDB taxonomy): domain Bacteria; phylum Pseudomonadota; class Gammaproteobacteria; order Pseudomonadales; family Porticoccaceae; genus TMED48. The sequence continues at coordinate 4,875 of NZXB01000080.1, read as the reverse complement.
AATTTCTCTCGATCATGGAACCCCTCACTGTGAGCAACAAAAGTGCTGATCGTTCCGTCCCCAGCAACATTAACGGCCGTGCGACACATATCTAACATCCGATCAACGCCTATTATCAGTCCTATACCCTCTACCGGCAGACCAACCTGATTAAGCACCATCACCAACATCACTAAACCAACCCCGGGGACAGCTGCAGTCCCAATGGAAGCCAATGTCGCGGTCAGAATGACTGTGAGGTAAGCTTCAATACCAAGATTAATATTATATGCTTGTGCTATGAATACCGTCGCTACTCCTTGCATTATTGCTGTTCCATCCATATTTATAGTGGCTCCCAAGGGAACAGTAAAAGATGCGACACGATTATCTACACCCAAATCTTCATTTACAGTCTTTAGGGTTACCGGCATCGTAGCTCCGCTGGACGAGGTGCTAAATGCAAATGCCATTGGCCCTCTCATTTTAACAAAGAATCGCCAAGGACTGAGGCCGGTCCACAACAACAATAACGAATATGTGCCTACACCGTGCGCCGCCAACGCAAGTAGCACGGTAAAAAAGTAACTGGCCAGACTGACTATCACTCCAAAACCGAGACTGGCAAATAATTTTACTAGCAAACAAAAGATTCCATAGGGCGCCAGAACCATTAGGAGCATCACTGTTTCCATAATCACCTTATTTAAGTCATCAAAGAAATCCAGCAATCGGCGGCCAGCGTCTCCACTTTTTGAGCTTGCCAAGCCAATCAACAGTGCAAAAACAATCACCTGCAATACTTGACCCTCCGCCATGGCGGCCACGGGGTTACTGGGAAAAATATTAATTAAAGTAGTTTTGAATGGCGGTGCCTCGCTGGCCGCGAATTCAGAAGCCTCAGCTAAATTAATATCATTCCCAGGGCCTAAAATAAGAGCGAAAGATAGTGCCAACGATATTGCGACTGCGGTAGTGACGAGGTACAGGCAAAGTGTCTTTCCAGCCAAAAGACCCATTCTCGATCCGCCTCCCAGAGATGCCATGCCGCACAGCAGTGAAACGAAAACTAAGGGAACCACCATAAGTTTCAAAGAATTCACAAAAATCTGCCCAACAGTATCAAACAACCCGTCAATCAAATACTTTGTAATCCAAGTCTCTAATCCTTGTGAAAGTATTTCTCCTGCAAAAAGTAAATTCATAGAACCACCGATCAAAAGTCCTAGCACCATGGCAGAAACGATTCGCTGGGTTAATGACATTTTGTACTCCTAAAAATAGCAAAAATGGATCTGACATCTAGCAAATGGGAGAGACACTCTCATCGAGCATGTCAGAATAACGTTTATGAAGCAATTCGGCACATTTTTCAGGCGTGATTATCCGATCTCCATTTGACAAATCAGACAAGTTGATATGTGCCTCAGGAACAATGCGCTTAGACTGCTGACAATCTTCATAAAATTGATTTATTGCGGCCACACCTCCTTGAATATCCGCATCAACCAAAAGAAGGGCATGGGCGAATAACACTGCTTGCCTGCTCCGCTGTCTTCGCCATGATCTCCTCTGCGCAGTACCTGCAAACTTCCGATCGGCTATAACCACATTGTATTCACCATCACAAAACGATCCGTTCACTGAACCTGTCCCAACAGGGAGAGAAAAGTCCTGCACAATGTCTATGATTGGGTTGCATAATTTCTCATAACTTTCGTGAATGCTTGGATGCTCAGGGCAAACGTATGCGTATGTAACATTAATAATTCCAGCCCCTTGAGGAGTAGCGCCACCTCCACTCTCACGCACGTAAACTGGCCAACCTTTTTCGTCCGATCGTCGTTTTGCAATCTCGAAGTTATCATTTCGCTGCAGACGACGAGGTACCACAATGCTATTACTTGTGCTCCAAATGCTTAATTCTTTATCTGTCTCTCCAGAAATGACGCGAGCCAGCACATCTTTTTCATTGGTCAGAGCATGTTCAGCACAAGCGATAAATTGTAAAAATTCCGTGCGTTCTGTCATCGGTTGACAATCTCTAGTCTATACTCGCAATAAGCCCTTTAAGGATAAATATTATTTTTGCTAGTTAAAACGTTCATCGGTGATAAAATTAACGCTAGTAAAGCCTTAGGTTAAGAAACCTTAAAAATAGCATTTAAGTGTACTCCTTAAAAAAACTTATGGAAAAAAACTCTCTGAATAGACGCGATTTCTTTAAATTGTCAACAGAAGGCCTTGGTATTGCGGTTTTGTCTTCGTCAGTTTCAGGTTGCGCCAGTAAAATACTTAATTCAACGGACAAAGCTGACCGAAATCGGGTGTTGGACGATAACGCCGTCGTCAAATTTATCCATGGCGTCGCCAGTGGCGACCCTTCGTCTGATTCGGTGATTCTTTGGACACGAATCACCCCTGATCTAAAGGAAGATGGCCTGATAGTCCCAGTAGTTTGGGAAGTATCAAAAGAATCCAACTTTGATACGATGATAGCTAGCGGCATCAATCTCGCTTCACTCGAAAGCGACTTTACGGTAAAAGTAGATGTGCAAAATTTGGCTCCCCAAACTCGTTACTTCTTTCGTTTTTTCTGCAATGGGGTTTCTTCACCAATCGCCTCAACAAAGACGTTACCAAGCGACAATGCGCAGTCAGTAAAACTATCCGTTTTCTCATGCTCAAATTATCCCGCTGGGCACTTCCATGCCTATAGTCTGGCTTCGCAACAAAAGGATGTAGATGCAATACTCCATTTGGGTGATTTTATCTATGAATATGGTCGAGATGGCTACGCCAGTGAGCAGGCTGAGGAACTCGGTAGGGAAGTACTTCCCGAACATGAACTCATTTCGCTTCAAGATTACCGCACTCGATATGCTCAATATCGTACTGACACGAATTTGCAGAAACTTTGTCACTCCGCACCTCTCATAGCCGTCTGGGATGACCATGAAGTCACGAATGACGCCTATAAAGATGGCGCAGAGAATCATCAAGCTAATGAAGGCAGTTATCTCAAGCGAAAAGCTGCAGCCATGAGAGCTTACTTCGAATGGATGCCTATCCGTGAGTCGGCGGACGCAGCAAACGGAATGATTAACCGAAGCTTTAAGTTTGGCGAACTCCTTGAGCTACACATGTTAGATACAAGAATTATCGGGCGGGATCAACAAATGAATTATGCTAACTACATCGACCCCGAGACAGGTGTGTTTGATACAAACCTATTTTCTTCCGATTTAACAGACTCTGATCGGACTTTGCTCGGCTCGAGACAACTCGAATGGTTGCAAAAAAATCTAAAAACCTCTACGAGCAAATGGCAAGTTTTGGGACAGCAGGTGTTGATGGGGCGAATGAATCTCCCTGCTGCAATTACAACTCAGCAATTGACGTTAGAAGAATTCAAGAATCTCGCTAAACTTGCCGAGATTGCGAAACGCTTGACAAATAATGATTCGAGCCTAACTGAAACAGATAAAACGTACTATGAAAACAACAAGCACCTTCTGTCTCCAGAAGTTGAGGCATTGTTAAAACTTCCAGATGTTCCATATAACCTTGATGCTTGGGACGGATACTCCGAGGAGAGAGAGCAAATATTAGTAACAGCAAAACAATTAAACAAAAACCTTGTGGTGCTTTCCGGCGACACTCACAATGCGTGGTGCAATAACCTGAGGGACAAGGCTGGTAATCTGGTTGGGGTAGAGTTTGCCACGCCGTCGGTATCTTCTCCCGGGCTGGAAAACTATCTCGATTTAAGCGCGCAGGATATATCGCCGACGGAGGCGAATATAGTCAGGCTGATTAATGACCTCCGTTACTGTAATGCCGCTGACCGAGGTTTCATGACGCTTCGATTCACACACGAGGCTGTTAAAGCAAGCTGGCACTTCGTCGACACAGTGAAAAATAAAAACTATAAAGAGAAGCTACACCGACGGCAAATCATGGAATATCTTGGCGACGAGAAAGGCGCTTCAGTCGTATAGCAATTATCTTTAACGGCTAGTATCGGCACCAACCTATCATGGAATTAGACTGCCATATAAACGCTAACATGATTTCATCGAGAAAACCCTGATTCCAACTTCAGGTATCTTGGATTTAAGCCTGAAAGCCCATCACGAACTTCGGTACTGGGGTTGCCAAGCACAATGAAGCTAGTTGGAGTAACCGCTGCCATGAATCGTTCGGCAAAACTGCCGAAAGCTTGAAGATGCATCATTGCAGCTCTTGAGTCTCGATATCTTTCGTTAATAATGCAAATTGATTCGTCTTCATTAAAGTACCATTCATAAATTAACGTATCATATTCGCTTCTGGTCGACGAAACCATCTCATTCAATAGATCTTTGAAAGTCGAAAGTTGCCCGTCATTGACGGACACTTCCAGCGTCCAGTGCACAGCATCTGACATAACATTCCTCCTTTTAGAATTTAGTAAAATGTTAAAAGCGTCGTTATCAGTCTAATTTAGAAAACCATATAGCGCTGCCACAAAACGCCAAACAAGAATTTCTAACTATCTTTGCGATTTAGCTACATCGATTCGAAAGCAGCCACTATTTTTTTAGGGTTTGGCAAGCAAAACTGCTCCATGGGTCGAGCGAAGGGAATTGGAACGTCTGGATAGGCTACTCTTTTGGGCGCCGCCTTCAAGATTCCATAGTCTTCTTCAACGACGGATGCAATTATTTCACCGGAGACGCCAAAGCTTTGGTAATCCTCATCTACCACAATCAAGCGCCCTGTTTTTCTGACGGAGTCAATCAGGGTGTCTCGGTCTAACGGCACCAGTGATCTTAAATCTAGGACCTCCGCACTTACACCTGATTTGGCAAGTTCGTCTGCCGCCTTCAAAGCATTATGAACACCCATCGCCAG
>NZXB01000079.1 GCA_002701765.1 Porticoccaceae bacterium | reverse complement strand
CTTGCAGTGTTTGCAAGGAATTTGACCGAAGAAGAATATTATGCGGGAGGCAACTCTAACGCACTTACTGGTGGATTTAATGCCCGCATAATAGGCCAGCCTCGTATGATGGGAGTGGAAGTCTCCTACAGCTACTAACAGTGCATGTCAAAAATGATGGAAAATGGGCGGCCTTTGGCCGCCCAACTATCTGTATAGTGCTGTTCTGATCTTGACTTTTTGGACTTAAAGAATTGGGAGGCCCTAGAATTGGACGCAGAAGAATTAGCAAAAAGCGCACAGATCCCCGCGCACGTTCCGCCTGAGATGGTGCGCAACTTGACCATGGGTCGAGGTCTCACGACCACTCGTCCACCTCATGCCGTGGTGGATGATATCCACCGCGATTTCCCGCCCGTTTTCTACGCCCCCAATCTTATGAACGGGGGTGGCTGGGTGTTTCGCCGTACAGAGGATCAAGTCGCCGTTATTCATGATCCCGAGCACTTTAGCAACAAGCAGATACAACCCTATGCCGAGATGATTGGCGCAAGCTGGAGTATGATTCCTGTCGAGCAGGACCCGCCTGATCACGGTGTGTATCGACGGATGTTGATGCCGTTTTTTGTCCCGAAAACAGCTGCAGATATGGATGACAAAATTAACGATTATGCTAGAACACGTGTGGAAGCGCTGAAAGACAAGGGACGGTGCGAATTCATGGAAGATTTTGCATTCCCGTTTCCTAGCACCATCTTTCTGGAAATGATGGGCATGCCAGTTGATCGCCTGCATTATTTTATTGAGTTGTATGACACGATTACCAGAGCCGCGGATATGGATGATGTCCTCGATGCAGTTAGGGAGGTTGTGGCATATTTTGAAAAAGAAATTGAAATTAGGCGAAATGACCCCCCTGCGGAAAACATGATGAGTTTTGCATTGAATGCCAGCGTTGATGGACGAATGTTTAGTCATGACGAACTTGTTGCTTTATTTTTCAACTTAGGGCTGGCTGGATTGGATACTGTTTCGGCGCACCTCGGTTTAATCTTTCGTCATCTGGCAGAGCATCCTGAGCATCAGGCAGATCTTCGTGAAAATCCCGAAAAAATTGAAGATGCGATTACTGAGTTAATGAGAGCGTATGGTGCTGTCACAATTACTCGCACTTGTTTGAAAGACACAGAAGTCGCGGGCATTAAAATAAAAGAGGGGGACAAGGTTTGCTATTCCACGGCTTTGGCTGCTCGTGATCCCGAGGTTTATGATCAGCCGGACAAGGTTATTTTTGGCAGAGATGCTAAGCTCTACAGTTTCGGTACCGGCATACATGTTTGCATCGGTATGCATATTGCTCGTCGCGAGTTGCGAGCTGCAATTAAAGCCTTCCTTGAGATTTTGCCTCCATTTCGAATTCCGGATGGGACTGTCATTGAAAGCGATCTTGGTACAGTATTCATGCCTTTCAGCCTCCCTCTCGAGTGGGATGTTTGAACATACTATTTTTCAATATGATCATGTTGCATTAAATAAACAGTTTCGTTTGGTGTAATTAAAAATGAAAAAACTTACAGACTCCACTTCATTTGAGTATGCTCAAAGCGAATTTGCTATTGCTGGGTTGTGGCAACTTATGGATGGCAATAAGGAATCGCTCAATATCGCCCATGAGGCTGTAGATCGTCATGCCACTTCAGATAACACTGCAATCAACATTGCACATTCTGACTGCAGCGACGAAAAAATTAGTTTCAAAGAGCTTTCAAGAAGATCATCTCAGGTGGCAAATTGGTTATTGTCGCTCAACGTAAAGCGAGGAGATCGTGTGGGTTTGATGGTTGATCCTTCTTTGGCTTTCTACGCGACACTATTTGGCATTATAAAGACAGGCGCAATTGCCGTCCCAATGTTTACGCTATTTGGTCCAGATGCTCTCCGTGCAAGAGTTGAAGACTCGGGTCTTGCAGTGCTCGTTGTTTCAAGCGAAAAATCAGATATGGCTCGAGAACTGGAAGGTATTCATATCTCGGTGGCAGACGACACATATTTATCTAATCTTGATAGGTTTGAAACCAGTTTTTCGACAAATAGCAAAAGTAGCGATTATGCGATCTATCAATATACATCCGGAACCACAAGGGCGATGCCCACAGCGGTTAAGCACACTCACCTATCAATAGTTTATCTTATGATTGCGGCACTTTATGCTACGGGTATTCGGCCCGGGGATCGTTTTTTTTGTCCCTCATCGACGGCTTGGGGGCATGGACTATGGCATGGCACGCTAGGTCCCCTGACGCTGGGCATAACCACAGGAACTATCTCAGGCAAGTTTGATCCAAAGCGATTTGCAAAAGCACTTTCTGATTATAGAATCACAGCGCTTTCGGCCGCCCCAACGCACTTCAGGATGCTTAAAAGTAGTGGTGTAGCTCAAGACTTTGATTATGCCGTAAATAAATTATCTTATACGGGTGAACCACTCGATACCTCAACTGCCGAATTTATTGAAAATATCTTTGGTACTGTGCCGAGAAGCATGTATGGAACAACTGAGGTGGGCACTGTTTTGGTAAATTACCCTGGCGCAGAGGATTATGACGTGCGTCGAGGTTCTCTCGGAAAGCCAATTCCAGGAACGGAGGTTGATGTTCATGACGCGTCGGGTAACCCCTGCGAGCCGGGGGAGCAAGGCGAGCTGGTAGTGCGACGAAAGGCTGATTGGGTTTCAACCAAGGATAGAGGCAGTAAGGATTCCGATGGCTACTTCTATTATGGTGGACGGTCCGATGACATCATAATTTCTGCGGGTTGGACTATGAGCGCGATCGAGATAGAGGATGTTCTATTGAAACATGACGCTGTGCTAGAAGCTGCCGTTATTGGAGTGCCTGACGACATGAGAGGTCTCATACCGAAGGCATATCTGGTATCAAATCGATTTGGCTCAGTAGAACTGGCCCAAGAGTTGAAAGATTTTTCTAAAACACGTTTGAGTTTGCATGAATATCCAAGAGAAATCGAATTTGTGGAAGATTTGCCGAAAACTATGGCAGGTAAGGTAAATCGAAAGGTTTTGCGGGATAAGATTTCAGCGGGACAAACTATCTAACTTTTTTCTGGAGCTAAAATGAGCGTTACTGTTGAAAAATGCATTGGTGTTGTTGATGGTGGTATGCTGATTCTGGAGGAACTGCAAACTGTCACTTTAGAGGGTGTTCGAGTTCCCAGAGTGGGCGTCGCTGGTGGCTCAGCAATGCGAACTGTCTTGCAACGATGCGCTCAGGATAAACTTATTTCTTATGAGATTACTGGCCGAGATAGAATGGGCTACCCATCTATCACAGCAAAGGCTGGCGATGTTGACTTGACGCTTCTGATAAATCAAGCCCTGAAGGACTATGGATACTCTGCCTGAACTATCAAAGGGTGCTCATCCAAAGCATACCGGCCCGCTCTCAGGAGTTCGAATTCTCGATTTAACCACAGTTGTTATGGGTCCTTATGCCACTATGATACTTTCAAATCTGGGCGCGGACATAATAAAACTGGAGCCGCCTTCAGGGGATATTATGCGGCACGTTGGTCCAATGAAGAATAAACTCATGGGTCATTCATTTATCAACGCTAATCANGGAAAGCGCAGCATCGTTCTCGATTTAAAAAAAACTGAGGCTCGTTCAGTTGCTTTGAAAATTGCCGAAAAGTCTGATGTTTTNGTTCATAATATTCGTCCTGCGGCNCTNAAGCGTTTNGGNTTAGATTACGANTCAATTTCGGCGGTAAATCCTAGGGTTATTTTTGCTTCNGCCGTCGGGTTTGGTTCNGGAGGTCGNTACAGTGGCAAGCCAGCTTATGACGACTTGATTCAGGGAATAGTAGGCATNCCTACCTTNGTATATGAGGGTGGTAGTGAAGTNCCAAGATATGTTCCTACTCCAGTGGCNGATAGATCNGTTGGATTATATCTATCCAGTATGATTTCAGCTGCCCTTTATTCNCGAGAGCGATCAGGTCGTGGTCAGTCGATAGAGGTTCCCATGTTCGAGGTTCTTTCTCAGTATGTGCTGGGCGATCATATGGCTGGGTTAAGTTATGAGCCCGCTCAGGGGGGGCCATACTACACAAGATTAATATCAAAGAACCGTCATCCCTACAAGACCGCAGACGGNTATATATGTGCACTGATCTATAATGATAGTCATTGGAAGGCTTTCTTTGATGTTATTCGCCAACCAGAGATGTTTTTTCAGGACTACCGTTTTTCTTCGCAGTCATCTCGAGCCGATAATATTGATTTTGTCTATGCATTTGTGGCAAAAAAATTAGAGGAAAAAACAACATTTGAATGGTTGGCTCTATTTGAAGAAAATGATATTCCGGCCATGTTAATGAATACGATTGAATCTCTGATTGAAGATCCGCACTTAAAGGATGTCGGTTTTTTCACTGTAAAAGAACACCCGACGGAGGGTCGGTTGAGAATGATGAATCCTCCCGAGACATGGTCAGAGACCAAATCATATGTAAGTGGGTTTGCGCCAGAATTGGGTCAACATACCCTTGAAGTGCTTTCAGAGTTTGGTTTTTCTCAGGAAGNCATTGATGCTGTGACCTAATTGCTCAATGGGTTCGAGNAGTTTAGTGCATAGCAGTTTACGTTAGAACTTACTCCAATAGGATTTTAATTAGTTATGCAAACAAATAAACAATCAAGCGCCAGTCTTGGTGAGGGAAAAATTACAGAAAAGGCNATGGAAGAAATGCGTGCACGCATTGGAAAACCAATGCGACATCTGCAGCGAAGCGTAATCGTNTCTNCAGAATGGATTGAACGATATGTTCTTGGGNTGGCGGACCTTAATCCACTCTGGTCCGATGAAANATATGCGAAAAGAGGCCCTTATGGATCTCAGGTGGCGCCTCCATCAATGATTTATGTTTTGAGTGGTTGGGATGTAGGGACAGGATTTCCCGGCGTACATGCTTTGTTTACGAGAAGCCGAGTGGAGTGGTACAAACCAATTTTCGAAGGGGATAGACTCGATAGTACGGGTTGTATAGATGATATTTCAGTCAAACCAAGCCGATTTGCGGGACAAACGGCTTTGCAGGGCGTCAAAATAGACTATACAAATCAGAATAACGATTTGGTTTGCACNGCTAGGCACTGGAACATCCGGACTGAACGAGGCGAAGCGAGAAAAAGATCAAATGAACGGAATATAGAAAGACAAACCTATACCCCCGATCAAATTCGGGGTCTTGAAAATGAGATGTTCAGAGAAATTACGAGAGGCGATCATGCTAGGTCATGGGATGATGTCGATGTGGGAGAAGTGCTGCAGCCGGTAGTTAAAGGACCGCTAACTGTGACTGATATGGTNGGGTATATGCGGTCTGGATTTGGTGGGGTTGCAGGTGGCTTTTTTATGTATACCCATGCCATTGGCAGCGGCTTCAGACGGCGACATCCCCATGCAGTCATTCAAAACGANGCAGGCATACCAGACTCNCCNGAGGCAGTCCATTGGGATGATTACTTGGCGCAGCGTTCTGGTCTGGGAGGCGCATATGATATGGGTCCGCAACGAATTGCCTGGTTAAGTCAAACGGTGACTAATTGGATGGGTGATTCAGGCTTTTTAAGCATGCTTGATGTGAAACTTGGTAAGATAGTCATAATGGGAGATACGACCTGGTGTCGAGGCAAAGTCATCTCGAAACAAAAAATTGAGGGCAGAAACGAGGTCACAATTGAGGTTGTGGCAGTAAACCAACGTGAAGAAGTTGTAGCTCAAGGCGAGGCAATAGTGCACCTTCCCGAATAAAGCCATGGAAATGAAAAAGAAAAAATTAACTGGCGTNCTTAGTGGTCTTCGAGTGGTTGATTTGTCTGCTGGTTTGGCAGGAGCTTTTTGTGGTCATGCACTTGCTCAAATAGGTGCTTCCGTTTTAGCCCTAAGACCCAATCCAACTGGCTGGTATTCCAATCCAGATGTCGAGCATATGCAAGTGCTTGATTCAATCAAAAATATTGAAAAATTNGANTATTATGATCCGAAGNGCTTTGACGCGTTGGCTGGTTTTTGCGATGGAGCCCAGCTTATCATCGAGGAAAGGCCAAGTCAGGGATGGCCCTTAGGCGAACCAATATCTGGCAGAATAATGGGTCAAAATTCCTCCTTGACCGCGTTGTGCATTTCTCCGAATGGGTTGACTGGTCCTCGTGCGAGTTATGCTGCGGAACCACTNAATATTTACCATTCTGCGGGTCATGCTCAGCAAATTCCCTGTGATCCTCTTTGGCCTGAATACAAAACTCGACCTCCACTGCAAGCAGGAGGTTTTTGGGGAGAATCCCAAAGTGGTCTAATTGCATCAATTGTAGCCATCGCGGTGTTGACGGGCAATGGAGATTGGAAAGGCAGCATTATAGATTGCTCTAAACAAGAAGCTTTGCTGCAAATGCACTGGACCGAATTAGTCCGATATCCTAANAGTGGAAAAATAGTAGATAGATTAGAACCGACGATTACCTTTGTAGGAGGCGTTCAACCNGCAAGAGATGGATATGTTCAAATCGTTTGTTTAGAACAACATCAGTGGGAGTCCTTGGTAAAATTGTTGGGGGAACCAGACTGGATGCTATCTCCCGATCTTGCAACACAAGCAATGAGAGTGTCGCGTTGGGAGGAGGTGGCTGATTTGCTGTCGAAGGAAACTAAAAAATATGCTAAGGAACATTTGTTCAGAGAGGGGCAGGCGTTAAAAGTGCCCATAGCCCCAATCCTAACTACTGCTGANATCAAAAATGATGAGGACCTTGTTAGACGGGGCTTATTTTCCCGCGGTGATGAGGTTGAAGATGGACTCCCACGCTGGGATGGATCTGTGTTTTCAGCTTAATGAATCCTATGGTATAAATAATTAATTTACTGAGTATAGATGACGATACGGTAGGGAGAGATAAAATGAAAAAAGACCAAGGTTTTAATATTCCNGAAACTGTTAGAAGAGTATTTTTGGCTGAAGATTCTGACGGGTCATCGATTGTTGCGCGCGAGGATGTGCTTCAACCTTCAGCATTTCCTGGGATAGGCCAACTATTTACNCTCTGGGGTACCGATAACGTCATAGAACTGCCGGATTCTGGAAATGTACCTNCTTTTNAGGGAACGTTCCCGCCCGTTGGTGGCTTCCGGATATTTATGACGCGTTTCGCCCCCAATGAGACTGCTCTTGCAGGCGGGAATGATATGCCGGAAAATCTCAAGAATATTCCTTCGGCGAGTGATCTGCATAGTTCTGCGACTGTCGATTGCAATATGCTATTGTCTGGAACGCTAGACTGCGTCATGTCTGATCATTCAGTCGTGTCGCTTAAAGCCGGTGATATGATTGTGTTAAACGGAGCAGAACATGCTTGGCAGAACAATTCTGCTGAAGAGGCAGTAATGTTGTTTTTTATGACAGGTGCGAAAAGAGATTAGCCCCGATGACTATTTTTCTGGGCGATGACAGTTCAAACGTGCGCTTTTTTAGGACGCTGTCTGAATACCGAAAATTTTATTACAGCCCAAGATAATTTTTGCAATATGTTTAGGTGCTAGTGTGCTCCCATTTTCTGAATACAAAGTTGTTGAAATCGGATCGAGGATTGGTTCAGGCTTTTGTGGAAAGCTTCTCTGTGGCTTCGGCGCGGAAGTTATCCTTGTTGAAGATACCGTTGATAATTATCTACGTCACTTAGGACCATTCCCCGATGCTGTCGATCCTGAAAAAAGTGGTTTGTTCGGATACCTTCACGCTGGAAAAAAAAGCTTGCATGTAAATAGACGAAATGTACCTGAGTTGGATGAATTAGTTTGTTCAGCAGATGTACTCATTTTTGGAACTGGTAACGTTTATTCGCAGAAAGAGACTGAGTTGTTTGATCGGCTGAGCAAATCGCATAATCGTCTCATCTCTATCCATATCAGCCCCTATGGAATGACGGGCCCTTACTCCAAGTACGCAGGTACTGAACTGACATCTAACGCACTGTCTGGAATTACTCAACGGATGGGGAAGCCTGGTAGGCCGCCACTTACCATGCCATTAGCGCAAGCAGGTTTTCAGGCTGGGTATGCAGGCGCCTCGGGAGCAGCTTGCGCGCTTATTCAAAGAGACACTGCTAACCACGGTGATATCGTTGAAGTATCCGAAGCAGAGGCGATGGCCACTGTGCATGCTGGCTATGCTGTGACGCGTTTTCAACGTGCCGGGATCCTAGACAAAAGAGCGGGACATCGTTTGTCTAACCTCCCCTACCCACAAACAGTATTGCCTTGTTCCGATGGCTATGTGGAGCTTAACACCCCCGAAGGTTCTCAATGGAAACGGCTTCTGCAAATGATGGGATCACCAGAATGGTCGAAGGAGGAACGATATCGTAGTCGAATGAAAAACAGCAGATCTCCGATGGCAGAGGAGCTGGACATTAAGTTTAAAGAATGGCTAAAAGATTACACCAAGGAAGACTTTTATAAATTATGCCGGGAATTCGAGGTCCCTTCAGGCCCCGTCAGAACGGTGGACGAAATCGTAAAAGATGACCAATTGCTTTCACGTGACTTTTTTACTTCCATTAGATTTCATGATGGGGACCGATACTTGGTGCCGGGGAGCGGTTGTTCGCTGTCTAAAACCCCAGCCAAACGGGATTTGTTAGTTCCAAGAAAAGGTAGCGCCTCGGAACAAATAAATTCCGCTGAGAGAAACTTGCCAAAGTTCGGTTCTTTAGCTAAGGAAGGAGCCAGCGTTAGATCATCAGCAGGGCCATTGCAAGGTTTGCGGGTGCTTGACATGGGATGGGTGTGGGCAGGAGCGATTCCTGGCCAAATACTAGCCGATATGGGTGCAGAAGTCATAAAAGTTGAATCCAAAAAACGCATTGATTATATGCGGTTAGGAAGACCACTCATCGGCACAGACCCGGATGTAGAACAGAATCCTTGGTTCCATGCGGTGAATAGAAATAAAAAGAGCATTGCCGTAAACCTGAAATCCACTGCTGGGCTCGAAATTCTGAAGAAACTGGTGGGAAAGTGTGATGCAGTGATCGAGAATTTCAAGCCAGGATTTTTGGCAAAGATCGGAATGGACTATCATTCGCTGTCCAAAATCAATCCCAGCTTAGTTATGCTCTCGATGTCGGGTGTCGGCCAAACTGGACCGCTGAGTGATATACCGGCCTATGCACCTTTTCTGTCTGGATTATCGGGTCTTGACAGCTTAGTAGGATACCCTGGAGAGGATATTTTGGGCATACAGCAGCCGTATGCAGATACAAATGCTGGCGTTACTGGAGCTTTCGGACTCATAACTGCGTTATTGCATAGAAAGCGATCTGGAGAGGGGCAGCATGTAGATCTGGCTGAAACAGAGGCAGCTATTTCGGTTCTTGGGGAAGCCTTCCTGCATTATTCAATGACTAATACAGTGATGGAACCCCAAGGTAATTTTCGATATGGGTATGTTCCTTGTGGGCACTATCCGACGAAAGGTGAGGATGCATGGATTGCTATAGCAGTAGAGTCTGAAGAGCAATGGGCTAGTCTTTGCCGCGTGCTTGGAAAACCTGATCTTGCCGTTTCCTCTTCATTCCAAAATAAAGAAATTCGGAACCAAAATCGAGGTATTCTTGATCAGACCCTTTCCGAGTTAACAAGCTTGCGTGAAACGGACAAGTTATTTCATGCTTTGCAGGCAGAGGGTATCTCCGCGATGCCCCTATTGGGGCCGGATGAGGTTATGCGAGACCCGCATTTTGTCCAACGAGGCACTTTTATTGATATTGATCATCCGGTGCTGGGCAAAGAGGTAATATTCGGTCCGATGTGGAGGCAAACAACAAGCAGCATGGAAAATTGGGCCCATGCTCCCTTGTTAGGACAACACACTTTTGACGTAATGACTGATTTGCTGGCAATGACTAAAACAGAAGTCGAAGAGTTGATTTTAGCTGAGGCCTTAATATGAAAGTAAATTCGGGCCCGTTAGGGGGTTGCAGAGTTGTAGATTTTACGTGGGCTGCCATGGGTCCATATGCTGGATATCTGTTAGCAGCTCTTGGGGCTGAGGTGATACAAGTTTCCCGCCCACTTAAAAACTCATCGTCTACAACAGCAGCTATCACTCAATTCTTTGATGTCGGTAAAACCTGCGTAAAAATTAATGTTAAGGATGATGATGGCAAGGCTGTTTTATTAGATCTGATTAGCAAATCAGATGTTTTTCTTGAGAATTTTAGACCCGGAGTAGTAGAAGGGTTGGGACTCGATTTTGAGTCCTTAACGAAAAAAAATCCTCGATTGGTAATGGTGTCAGGATCTGCTTTAGGCAGAGGTGGAAAAGATTCGTCCTACGTTGGCTATGCACCCATATTCAGTGCGTTATCAGGCTTAGCTGACGCTACGGGATTTGAGGACGGTCGGCCCACTGAAATTCGTTATCCGTCCGATATAACCAGTGGCGCGACTATGGCATTTGCTGCACTAGCGGGGTTAGCAGACAAAGNTGATGGCGGAACTTACGTTGATCTTGCTGCTCGAGATGCTCTAACTTGGACTCTCACCTCGTCATTCGCGGCGTCTGAAGTGGAGTCAAAAAGAGCGGGAAACGGACATAAAAGGTTGTTTCCACATGGATTATATAAGTGCAAAGGTCATGATCAATGGGTTGCTCTCGCTATTACAGATAATAGGCAAAGGGAATCTTTATATCGNTTGGTTAACTGGNTCGGCGAGGAGAAGGAGNATTGCGATAANCTTACTAACGCTGAAAAAAAACAACTGGAGAAGTATATTGAAACTTGGATGTCAACGCGTGATCCTCGAGATGCCATTAGAGAACTNCAAGCGCTCGGTATCCCTGCCTCTCAATCTNCGGANGCCCAAGATATCTGGGAGGACGACCATCTNCGCGCACGAGAATTTTTCAAATATGTAGACGGCATAGGCTGGGTGGCTACAGCTCCCTGGCGAATCAAAGATGCAGAAAACCACCAATATTTCCCTAATNAGCCAGACNTGGCGCGCAATAGAGTTTTTAANGAAATNCTNGGCCTNTCCCATGATGCCATCGANGATTTAATTGAGAGGGGAGTAATTGGTTAGAAANANTTGTTGATTGATTACTGCGATTATTNAAAACGATTNTGATTTATGACTATTCTGAGGAAATTATATGGCTACTGAAAAAATTTTANCGAGCGTGAATGAACGAGTTGGATTAATTACCATCGATAGNCCTGAGGTTTTGAATGCGTTGGATATTCCTACTTTGGAGGAACTTTCCGAGAAGTTTTCTGAGCTTGAAGATGATGATTCTGTCCATGTTATAGTAATAACAGGTGCTGGCGATAGGGCGTTTGTAGCGGGAGGGGATATTGCTGATCTTAATTCTCGAAGAGGCCTAGCGCACTACCTCGAATTTGCTGAGGTCATCCATAAAGTTTTCCGCAAGATTGAAGTTAGTGATAAACCCACTATTTGCGCAATCAATGGCTGGGCACTTGGTGGGGGCACTGAGCTGCTTTTAGCAACGGATATTCGTATTGCGGCTAAAGAGGCTCAGCTCGGACTGCCGGAGATTACGCTTGGGCTTATTCCTGGCGCTGGCGGNACNCAGAGGTTGATGCGGCAGGNGGCTCCCTGCAAGGCGCGAGAACTGATGTTTACTGGTGATAGGATAACTGCAGAACAAGCGGAAANAATTGGTCTCGTTAACCATATTGTGAATCGCGAAGATCTTATGAGTGAAGTGATGAAGATGGCAAAGCGGATAGCCAGTCATTCTCCGCTAGTTTTAAAGTTTATGAAGCGAAACCTTCAGCATGGTCAGGATATGTCGCTTCCGGCAGCTCTTGCTCATGAGCAAACTATGACGGGACTGGTGCTTGACACTGACGACTCTCATGAGGGTTGCTCGGCCTTCCTAGAAAAGCGTAAGGCAAGCTTTGAAGGGAAGTGAATAGGTTTCCACAACTATTAATGAAATATTGGGTCGGCGATAATAGTTATTTCTAATAAATTTGCGGAGCAAACACAAGAGGGATGAAAGTTATGGGTAAACTAAATGGAAGGGTCGCAATTGTGACAGGNGCNGCGCAGGGCATAGGTGAGGCTATTTCTAGAGCCTTNATAGANAGNGGCGCGAGGGTGGTNATGACTGATGTTAAAGCCGATCANGGAAGATCNTTGGCATCGCAACTGGGTGATGGAGCGCACTTTATCGAACAGGATGTAAGCATATNNGNATCATGGGGAGATGTCGTTCAAGAGAGCGAACGCGTATTTGGTCCGGTTGACATACTTGTCAATAATGCGGGGATTGTTGGGGTAGTAACAAATACACTGGATTTTAAAGAAGAGGACTATAATCGCATCATTGGTGTTAACCAAAATGCTGTGTTTTTTGGTATGCAGGCAGTCATACCTGGCATGCTGAAAAATGGCGGTGGTTCCATTGTTAATATCTCTTCCATTGCAGGATTTGTNGCTGTTGTTGGTTGCCCACAACTTGCATATGTTTGCAGCAAGTTCGCTGTTCGTGGGATGACAAAACATGTTGCGGTGGAGTACGGGGATAAGAATATTAGGGTAAATTCTATCTGTCCTGGCTATGTTAAAACACCCATGAATGAAGATGCTCTAGACGAGGCCGGNTATGAGGCAGTAAATCTGATTCCCATGAAACGATTTGGCGAGGCGAGCGAGGTTGCAAAGCTTGCTGTGTTTCTTGCATCCGATGATGCTTCTTTTATTACCGGCACAGAACACGTCATTGATGGTGGCATGATCGCATGCTGAGGTNTTTGACTTATTGTTGGTTGGTAACATCCATTTTTAGAGGTTGAGATGAGGGGATCTATTCAGTGATATTAAATCCATATGTTGTGGGGATAGGGGGTACGACTCGCTCAGGCTCCTCAAGTGAACGTCTTGTTAAACGAGTATTGTTCGATTTGGAAAAGCAAGGAGCCAAGACCCTAATGTTTGGAGGAGGTGAGTTGGCTGAATTACCTCACTATGCCCCCGAAAATCATGAGAGATCTATTGAACAACAGGCTTTTGTGGAGGCTGCTCGAAAGGCAGATGCATTCGTCATCGGTTCGCCATCATATCATGGAGGTGTTTCAGGCCTGGTTAAAAATGCGCTTGACTTGCTCGAAGATCTGCGAGATGACGCTAAGGCCTATTGTACTGACCGTCCCGTGGGTACGATTGTTACTGCTGCCGGATGGCAGGGTTGTGGTGTGACCCTTCAGGCTCTTCGAGGGATCGTTCATGCGCTTCGGGGATGGCCGACGCCGCTTGGTATCGCGGTTAATAGTGTACAGACAAGGTTGTTTGATCATGATGGTGATTTGATCGACNCTGACACTAGCAATGCNTGTGAAGTTCAGGCGGGACAGATCATGAATTTCTTGCACTCTCAGAGCAAATCAAATGCCTAAGGTTAAGTACATTTCTCAAGACGGAGCTGAGCACGCAGTTGANGTTGAAATCGGGTCGTCTGTAATGCAAGGAGCGTTGGATAATATGATTGATGGCATAGAAGCNGAATGCGGTGGATTCTGCAGTTGCGCAACCTGTCATTGTTATGTCGACGGGACTTGGTTTGACAAGTTGTCGGAGGCTAGCGACGCGGAAAAAGAAATGTTGGAGTTCACTTTTGATCCAAGGCCCAACAGTCGGTTGAGTTGTCAGATTATTGTAACTGATGATTTAGACGGACTGATNGTTCGATTACCTGAAGAGCAGTCTTAAGCGGTCGTCGAGATACATTGGCGTCTGTCTCGGTTTTGATAGCTATAAAATTCTTTATGAGGAAACTGTAAATGAACCCTTCTTGTGTCGTGATTGGTGCCAGTCATGCGGCGGCAGAGGTTGTGTCAGCCCTGCGTAAAGAAGGTTGGGAAGGCGATATCACGGTTTTTGGTGAGGAGTCGTATCTGCCGTATCACAGGCCACCACTCTCAAAAACTTTTCTCTTGGGCAANCAGTCTGTCGAAGATATTTTTATCCGCAATAGCGGCCTTTATAAAAGGCTTGATGTTCATTTTATTTTGGGTCGCCGAGTAGTGGAAATTGATCGAGCCAATAAGCAGATTAAATTAGATGATGGAATTAGACGCAGTTATNACAAACTCGCCATATGTACTGGATCCAGAGTGAGGCGGCTTGATTTAAAGGGCGGCGACTTGCAAGGCATACATTATCTGAGGACCGTNGANGANGTNAGATCAATTCAGAAATCAANACAACCAGGACAAAAAGCCCTTATTGTCGGGGGAGGATACATAGGGCTCGAGATGGCTGCCTCGCTAAAAAAGTTTGGAATGAAAGTCTCGGTGCTTGAATTAGGTCCCCGACTCTTAGAACGAGTCGCCGCGCCAGAGCTCTCNGACTTCTTTGCCCGCATCCATATGGAAGAAGGCATTGAAATTCAATGTGGAAAAAGTGTCTCTTCCTTCGAAGGAGTCAAGGGTCGAGTAACTAGAGGGATATGCTCAGATGGAAGCGTTTTTGAAGCCGACCTAGTAGTGGTTGGCGTAGGAATCCTCCCTAACGTTGAATTGGCGGAGGAAGCTGGATTAGAGGTTCGGAACGGAATCTTAGTTGATCAGTATGCGAGAACAGCGGATCCCGATGTCGTTGCGGCCGGCGATTGCACAAATCATCCTAACGAGATACTGAATTGCAGGCTTCGTTTAGAAAGTGTCCCAAATGCGGTGGAGCAAGCAAAGTCGGCCGCAGCCGCAATTTGTGGTAAAGAGAGAAAATATGCTTCGGTACCTTGGTTCTGGTCAGATCAATTCGATGTGAAGTTACAGATTGTCGGAATCAATAGCGGTTATGATGAAATTATTGTAAGGGGTGATAGCAAGAGTGGTCGCAGTTTTGTGCTTTTTTACCTGAATCAGGGACAACTAATCGCGGCAGACTGTGTTAATAGACCCAAAGAATTTATGGCGGTCAAACAAATTTTTTCGAAAAGATTAGAGGTTGATATATCCCGTTTGTCGGACGAATTAATTCTTCCTAAAGACTTTATAGTGAGATCTTAAGAAGTTCACAGATCGACTACCTGACGTTGCAGAAACGTGTTACAAATGCAAGGGCTTGTTTAAGAGCCATCATCTATGATT
>NZXB01000078.1 GCA_002701765.1 Porticoccaceae bacterium | reverse complement strand
CTCAGCCAGACGGGCTGATATTGAGTTATTTGATCTCGATAGTCAGTTCCAGGGAATTGTGCATGTTATTTCACCGGAGCTAGGGATTGCGCTTCCGGGTTCTACGGTCGTTTGTCCTGACAGCCATACTTGTACTCTTGGAGGAATTGGTGCGTTAGCGTGGGGTATCGGCTCCAGCGAAGCTGAGCATGCGATGGCCACCAATACCTTGAGAGTGAAAAAGCCGAAAACGCTCCGTGTCAACTTCGAGGGCGCCAAACCTCCAAGCGTCACTGCTAAAGATATGATTTTACATCTAATTAGTTGTTTTGGGTCGGATGGGGGAGCAAGTTCCGCAATTGAGTTTGCGGGGTCAGCTGTGCGCGAGTTGTCCATTGAGGAGCGAATGACGTTATGCAATATGGCGGTTGAATTTTCGGCTTTTACTGGATTAGTGGCAGTTGATGAAAAAACTATAGAATACTCAAGCAATCGGAAATTTTCTCCAAAAACTCACCTGATCGCCGCTGCGATCGATCACTGGACAAGTTTGAAGAGCGATGAAAATGCAGTTTTTGACAATGAGATTACCATCTGCTGCAATGACATTAAACCCACAGTGACTTGGGGCACCAGTCCTCAGCATGCAGTTAGCGTAGATGCCTTTATTCCAAACCCCTTGCATATTGACAGTGCCGAAACAAAAGAGTCTTGGTTAAGAGCGCTAGATTATATGGATCTGGTGCCTGAAACTCCGATCACTAGCATTAAGATTGATTGTGCATTTATCGGATCGTGCACGAACGGTAGGATGAGTGATCTGCGGCAGGCAGCAGCATTTCTGCGCGGTAAAAAAGTTTCTCCTTGGGTAAAAGCGATTTGTGTTCCCGGATCAACGCAGGTTAAAAAGGAGGCGGAGAGCGAGGGTTTAGATAAAGTTTTTACGGCTGCTGGATTTGAATGGCGCGAATCCGGCTGTTCGATGTGCTTTTATGCTGGTGGCGAAACCTTCGGACCCAATAAGCGTATCATTTCTTCGACGAATCGAAACTTCGAGGGCCGTCAAGGACCTGGAACCCGGACCCATTTGGCGAGTCCGTTGACAGTGGTCGCTTCAGCTTGCAGCGGCTACATTTGCAGTGCTGAAAACTGACAATGGAACCATTTAAAACATTCCGAGGTGTTGGCGCCCCTTTGCTGCGCGAAAACATAGATACGGATGCAATAATCCCCTCTCGAGAAATGCAGAAGGTGTCTAAGTCTGGTTTAAGTGGGGGACTTTTTGCTGGTTGGCGTTACAAAGATTCTATGAGTCGAGAGATAAACCCCGAATTCGTTCTCAATAAAACCGATTATCAAAACACTCAAATCATTTTGGCCGGAAAAAATTTTGGTTGTGGCTCTTCTCGTGAGCATGCAGCTTGGGCACTTAAAGAATTTGGAGTAAAGGCTGTAATCGCTCCGTCTTTCGGGCGTATCTTCCTCGGCAATTGCATCAGAAACTGCATCCTACCCATAAGCCTGCGCGAGGAGCAGTTAAAGGAACTAATAAGCGCCACCGAAAGCGATCCGCAAAAATGCCAGATTCAAGTCGACCTTTTATCACAATGTATAGAGGNAATTGGCCTGATTAAATTTAATTTTGAGTTTGATCAAGCAAGTAAAGAGATTCTTNTCGAGGGGCTGGATTCCATATCGCTCACGGAGAGAAGTTCCCGTGAGATTATGGATTTCGAGAAGCTCGATCGAGAAAATCGTCCCTGGATATACCTCTGAGTCATTAGGGAGTTTAGGGTCTACTTATTTGTNTTTTTANNGTGAGGAANATCAGCAGTCACGATGCCATCCATAATCATTTTATCNATATNNTCTTGAGAGTATCCNANGTCGTGCAGGATCTGACCGCCANTATCACCTTGAATTGGGATTTCTCGACGCAAACCTAGCCTTTTTGATCCAATTTCGATCGGCAATGCGGGTAGCTTGGTCTTAGCTCTGGTCTTGTTAGATTTTGGGATTNTTAAAGGCACTAATCCGCCGCCTTGGTTAAGGTGCGGGTCNTCAAATAAATCAGTTGGACGATTTATGGGGGCAAAAGGGACGCCTGCNTCCTCAAGTTTTTTAATCAACGCTTGTTTAGTCATGTTGCCGAATAGGTCAGTCAAAACTGGCAAAATTGATGAACGCTGCTCAACCCGATCGTTATTGCGCTGAAGTGTTGGATCGTTGCCAAATGACTCAAGCTTGAATTCGCGGCAGAATTTGAGCCAGAGCGTATCACTGACGATACCGACAAATATTTTGTGACCATCCTTCGTAGCGAAGATATCATAGACTGACCACGCTGATTGTCTGACGGACATTGGAGGGACTTGTTCTCCAGATACTATTTCTTGAGCCATGTGCTGCCCGACCATGAAGGCAGTTGTTTCAAATAGCGAACTTGTGACTTGTTCTCCCTTACCCGTTTTATGACGTCTCTCAAGCGCAGCTAATATTGCAATCACGCCAAACATACCGCCAGCAATATCTATTACCGAGGATCCTGCTCGCATTGGTTTATCTGGCAAACCCGTCATATAGGCGAGNCCGCCCATCATCTGAGCAACTTCATCTAATGCGGTGCGGTTTTGGTAAGGTCCAGAGAGGAATCCTTTTAATGAGCAGTATATAAGTCTCTCGTTAGATTGGTTTAATTGCTCATAACCTAATCCCAAGTTTGACATTACGCCGGCTCTAAAGTTCTCAATTAGGACATCAGACTGACTAATGATTTCCAAAACCAGTTGTTTTCCCTTTTCGCTTTTTAGGTCAACACAAAGGCTTTTCTTGTTACGGTTATACATCGGGAAATAGCCCGCTCCTGAGCCNTTNAGTCGTCGGGTGTTATCACCNATTGGCGGTTCCACCTTCACAACATCAGCGCCCAAATCAGCAAGTATAAGTCCTGCGGTTGGACCCATCACCATGTGACTGAATTCGACGACTTTAATACCTTCAAGGGGCAGATGGCTGTGATCCATAATAGTGTGATG
Organism: Porticoccaceae bacterium; assembly: GCA_002701765.1. Classification (GTDB taxonomy): domain Bacteria; phylum Pseudomonadota; class Gammaproteobacteria; order Pseudomonadales; family Porticoccaceae; genus TMED48. The sequence continues at coordinate 5,892 of NZXB01000078.1, read as the reverse complement.
TTGAGGCAATTTGATTATGAAATGAGATTGAAGATCCCTAATGTATGATATTATGACATAACAATATACCAATTGTTTCTTATTTATTCGTTTGAAGAGTGAATTTAGTGAAGAAGATTGACGTGCTGGTTAGCGAAGTAGGCCCAAGGGATGGTCTTCAGAGCTTAAAATCGGTGATGCCCACGGAAGTTAAGAAGGCTTGGATTCAGGCACAATTTGAGGCAGGTACGCAAGAGATCGAGGTTGGTTCGTTTGTGTCGCCGAAAATCTTACCCCAGTTGGCAGATACTCCNGAAATAGTTNCGTTTGCCAAANGTCTAGACGGTCTGCATGTGGGCGCTNTAGTTCCAAATTTGAAAGGATTACGCAACGCTGTNGAAGCCGGNGTGGACAAGATTTCCNTACCCTTTTCTGTNAGTGAAACCCACTCCCTTCATAATCTGAGGNGATCTCATCAACAAATGTTTGATGAGATTCGGTGGTGTATTGAATATTTAGAAACCCTTCCCAAGCACATTCGACCTGATTTTGAGGTTGGTTTATCCACCGCATTTGGTTGTGCTTTGGAAGGAAAAGTGCCAGCAAAAAAGGTTATAGGCATCGCAGAAAAGGTTGTAGAGTTGGGGGTTGATGAGGTCTGTCTCTCTGATACCGCTGGTAGCGGCAATCCAAATCAACTCAAGGGATTGGCCGAGGGTATATGGCGAAATTGCGGCCGAGAGAAACTCACGGGTGTGCATTTGCATAATACTCGTGGCCAAGGTTTAGCTAATGCCTTAATGGCGGTTCAGCTTGGTATATCGACAATCGATAGTTCTCTTGGGGGTATCGGCGGCTGTCCATTTTCACCTGGAGCAAGCGGAAACATTGTAACTGAAGACCTTGTTTTTATGCTGGAGTCTATGGGTTTAAATACCGGTATTGACATTGAAGCCCTTTTGCTTGTCCGCGATATTATAAAACATGCCTTACCTCACGAAGAATTATTTGGGTTTACGTCTGAATCGGGCCTGCCTCTAGGATTCCGGAGTGCACCACGATGTTAGAAGAATAGATGCTTTTATCCAACTATGGCGATGAGCAAGTTTATTATGAAGATTAAGACACTCCTTATGTAGGGCATAACATTTTTGAGGAAACCTTGGTGAATGAAGCAAAACTAGAAAAATCGACACAAGAGGTCACAAATGGTTGGCCAATTGTTTCTGCATCTGCAGTGGGTATCGGACTTGGCATGTCTCCCTTACCTTTTTATACAATTGGAGTTTTTGTTGGCCCTATTTCGCAAGAATTTGGATGGCCGCCGTCTAAAGTGCTATCTGCAACCGCGGCATATTGTTTAGCGCTATTTATCGTGGCTCCCTTTATCGGAATGATCACTGACCGATTTGGTGCCCGAAAAGTAGTGCTTGTCTCCATTATTACATTTGGCATATCAATGATGTTGCAATCATTGCACACGGGTTCGTTCGCGCTTTATCTTTTTTTGTGGGCACTCATAGCGGTTTTTGGTGCCGGTACATTGCCGATTACCTTCACGAAAGCGGTAAACAATTGGTTTGACACTCACCGCGGTAAGGCGCTGGGCATGACACTCGTATCAACTGGGATATTTGGGGCCTTAGCTAAATTTTTTGCTGCCGAGATAACATTGCTTTATGGGTGGCGGGTCGCCTATGTTGCTTTAGGCATGTTACCAATTTTGATAGCATTTCCAATTGCGCTGGTTGCATTTCGTGATACCTGTGACGAACCGGCTTCGGAATCGAGCTTTGTCAGATTCAAGCTGCCCGTAATGGCGTGTTCGTTCGCTGGCATGGCTATACTCAGTTACTATGTTTTGGAATTTATTTTTAATTCAGTCGAGACTAGCGGCTGGAAACTGCAATATGTTACCGGAGTTGCTTTCCTGGCAATTGTTTTTGTGCCGCTGCTTATGCTAACTTTTGGACGGTTGGTTAGCGATCCGACCACTAGAAAGGTTGAAGCTAACTTAACTTCAGAAAATGAAGAGCTTTATGGCTTCACTTTTTCTGAGGTTATCAGGCAGTGGCGGTTTTGGATGCTGGCAGTCTGCTTTTTAGTAATCTCAGTATCCATCGGAGCAGTCATTCCTAATTTAGAGCAAATATTTGTTTCTAAGGGTTTTTCTCTTTCCGAAGCGGTTGGCATTGCAATATTAACTGGCCTCGCGGTATTGGGTGGACGGGTCATCGGCGGTTTTCTCATTGACTATTTCTGGGCGCCAGGCGTCGCATTTTTTTTCCTATCTACGCCTGCAATAGCGCTATATATGCTCTCGGGAGATTCAGTCAGCGCTGAAATGGCAACGGTTGCAGTGCTAATGATAGGGTTTGGAGCTGGCGTTGAATACGACTTCTTGGCTTATCTGGTAGCGAAGTACTTTGGGTTGAGACACTATGCAAGTATATATGGGGTACTTTACTCGTTCTTCGGGCTGGGTGCCGGTTTGGGACCACCTCTTTTATCTCATCTCGCAGAGCAAGAGGGCGCATGGGGTTATGTTTTAGTATACTCGGCGATCGCTCTAGTGGCTTTTTCCATACCCTTGTTATCTCTCGGAAAATATCGAGATTTTAAAGAGCAGTAACTTCGGAGGTTTTACCTACATTGGCTCCGACCAAAGAAGTTCTACTTCTGCTAAAAGAAGCCCCCTTCTTTGATTGACATCAACTATCTAAAAAGTCGAGTAATTCTCGCGCAACCTGCTCTGGAAAAACATCTAAAAAACCATGTCCCCAGTCAGGGTAATCTTTTCTATAGCCATTCGATATCAGCTTATCTGCCCTTAATGAATGGGTGTAGAGGTCATCTCTTAAATTCATTATCAACAGCGGTTGGTCTAACTCCGTTAGCCTGCTTGCGTAGGTCTCAGTGTTGTTGAAAGCAGCGCGGTGGCCCCATTCATAGTTCTCCCCTCCACGCATATTCTCGGCCATTGAACGTGCCGCCATTTCAAGTGTCATGCCGGGCCCTCGATATTGCATAATTCGTGACCACATAATTTTAAAGCGTTTACCCTCTTCATCCAATGGAATGGGCGCAAAATATTCGTCGAGCGTAAGCTTTTCTTCTGGTGTAAAAATCGGTGCAGAAATGTTAACGAGCTTTTTTACGAGATGAGGCCGTTGGAAGGCGATTTCTGCAGCGACCATTGAGCCTGTGTGATAACCGACAAGATGAGTGGGTCCGGTATCTAAATCCTCAATTAATTGAAGTATTACCCTCGCATAATCTTCAATCTCGACGGGCGGCTCGGCTGGCGGGGGGTCGGATTCTCCATAACCCGGATAATCAGGAGCAACAACCAGTCTGTCCTCGGCAAGGTGCGGAATAGCTTTCGCGAAGGACTGGCTTGATTTGGGTACCATATGAAGGCATAGAATGGTTGGCTTATTAGACTTCTCTCCAACTGATCGGAAATGCAGTTGGCCATATTCGCTGTCGATGTAAGTTCGTCGGGGTGATTTCATAATTTAACGCATGTCCTATAAGAATCAGCACTAATAGTCTAGCGCTTTAAGTAAAAAGAATGGGTGAAACACCCGAGCGCCAGGGTTTAAAATCGCGCACATCAATTTAGCTCGAGTAACAAATAATAGTAGGAACTAAAATAACTCAGCGATTCGATACTCGGTGGCAATGGTATATCATTGTAGAATTCTACATCAAAAACATTTATCTAGTTGTGATTGGTAGCTGACTCAAAGGAGGGAATGTTGGCATGTCGAGTTATGAGTTAATACTATTGCTTCACACTGTTCTCTTTTGCTACTGGTTGGGTGGCGACGTTGGTGTTTTCTACTCCAGCAATTATGTCGTCAACGGGGATCTTAGTCGGGAGGCTCGCTTGACTGCCGCACGAATAATGCTAGGTTGCGACCTTATACCAAAAGTGTGCATGACGCTGATGCTAACTGTGGGTGGGATCTTGACTGAGTTCCACGGCGTGCACCACCCTTCATGGCAAATGCTGCTTATTTTGCTACTTGGCCCGTTCTGGCTGACAATGGTGTTAACTCTCCACTTCAAACACAACGCGACCTATATTCCATTGCTGACAAAGTTTGATTTTTACTTCCGCTGGGTATTAGTGGCCGCAATTATCGTATCGACGTATTACGCCGTATCTATGGGTCGCTTGGAAGATAATTCATGGATTGCTATTAAGTTGCTTGGTTTTGCCTTTTTGGTTTTTTGCGGCTTAATGATAAGGGTTAATTTGACCGGTTTTAGTGCCACATATCTNAAAATCTTGGCATCAGAGTACACTCAAGAAGATAACCAGAAGATGGCAGATAGTCTCAAGGCCGTCAAACCGTGGGTTNTCACCATATGGGTGGTTCTTGTTATAGAAGCGGCCCTTGGAATTGCTAAACCAGACTTTTTTTGATTAGTTAGCGGCTAACNNTAGTGTNTGCANCGAATGTCAAACCAGTGCTTAGTATGAATANGTGTATTTAAAGAGAAGTCATTCTTGTCTTTCTCTATGACGACCAAGTTACCCCTCCGATCCAACGCCCAGCAGCCGGCACAAATTTTAAGAAGGAGCANGACTTATATACGCCATGCATGTGGTAAGGATCGTTCTCAAGAAGTTTTNGAGCACATACTAACTCGTCTGTATTATATANNAAGCAACTGCCGTTATGCTGGTTACCCTGTTCAATTGTTGGNCCCGCCACACAAATCTTTCCGATTACGCCNTCTATGTAATCGAGGTGCTCTCGCAGATGTTGTTTACGCAATGTTTCACCGGAAGCAGAATCTTCGCATAGAACCATATATGGCATATCTGGGTCCTCATATTTTTGGTCAGAAAAACGTTGTTTGTATTGCTGTCAATTAAGTTCCTCGAAGAACTCAAGCCAACTGCCGTTGGGGGATTGAATCGTAAATCTCTTCACCTGTCCGTAAGGTGGCATTGATACCGTANTAATGTCGGTATAGATATTATGAGTNGCAAGGTGCCTAGCAAGGGAATCAATCCCTTTTACAGGGAACCTCAGCATAAAAATGCCAAGGTTTGGCGGTTTGGCCTTTGAGGCAAAATCTCGACCGATTACTCCATCGAATGATAATAACTCAACGGATCCTTCATTAGAGCCTTCTGGATGCAGTATCCATATTTCTCGTTCATTGGATTTTGCTANGTTTAGAGGCAGTCCGAGCACATTNTGCCCATCTTCGCTGCTCTTACTTTTAGNGTANAAGTATTTCTTAAACCCGAGAATATCCATGTAGAAACGTCTNGACNCCTCCATGTTGGACACTATTTGTGTGGAGTTAAATGTACGGCTAAATTCTCTTAAATTTGGCCAGCCTTCCAGCTTTGGCAGGTGTCTCTGAATTAGAGCAACAGCCATGCCGTCAGNTTCTCTAGCGATCCATTCAGTTACATGAAATTTGCCAAATTTGAANGCATGCGGATTGGAATAGCCCCACCAGCCNCGAGATTGCATTTCTTGGAACTTCTTGTCTANNTCCTTCACTCGAACATTAAAATCAAAAATTCCTCCGGTGTCCCANGCTTGATCATTAGGNCGTATNCGATCTTGAGAGACATTTTCAAACTTGACTAATCNTATAAATCCGCTTTTATCACCCTCATTTGCCCAAAGATCTTCAGTTGCTGAGACCGAATCTTNCAGNGCCCAGGCTTCAATTTGACGCTTATCCAAGGAACCTGAGTAACGGTTTTCCCAACCTGCAATCTGTTTAAGAAATCTCTGATGTCGGTTCAGATTAGATACGCTAACGAGGACCTCTCGCCACCCCGAAACGGTAAAGGATTTTGTCTCAGTACCCGATGATGATTTAGACATGAGTGCAATTATAATCAGAGCAAAACATTTGGCGAGTCTTATTGCT
>NZXB01000077.1 GCA_002701765.1 Porticoccaceae bacterium | reverse complement strand
TCTAGTTTCTGTGCCAACCGTCACCCTGAGGGATCTTCTGTTAGTTTTTTTGGTATTGGTTTGGGCGTCTAGGTTGGGTTCTTTTTTGTTTTTTCGAGTAAAAGAGACGGGAAGCGATGGCAGGTTCACGCTGATCAAATCGCGATTTTGGTGGTTCTTGATGACATGGACGCTGCAAGGTTTGTGGGTGTTTCTCACGCTTGCTATGGCGTTGGCGGCTTTAACGTCAAACTATAAAGCTGACTTAAACTATTATGCTTGGTTAGGGTTCGGAATCTGGGCCTTTGGATTTGCTCTCGAAGTTATTGCTGATCATCAAAAAACAAAATTTCGAAGGGACCCAAACAAAAAAGGGGAGTTCATTACGCACGGTTTGTGGTCTTGGTCTCGGCACCCCAATTATTTTGGAGAGATGCTACTCTGGTGTGGAGTTGCAGTGGTGTCGGCGCCTGTTCTAATTGGATGGCAGTGGGTTGCCTTGATCTCGCCAATTTTTGTCGTTCTGTTGTTATTGAAAGTTAGTGGTGTGGAATTACTTGAAGCTCGTGGAAGAAAAAAATGGGGTCAAAACCCTACCTATCTGCGCTACCTTGAGCAGACGTCCAAACTCATCCCACTCCCACCTAAACCATAAAATCAATGTTTTGCTTCGTATTTTTTTATAAGGGTTGTTAATTTATGTTGCGCATCAAATGCAACAGCTGCTGATGCTCCAAATCCATAAAACTAAAAACACCCAGAGTAGTGAATTGCTTAAACGACTGTGTCTTAATTTTCTAAGATCGGGCTATCACCCACTTTAAGCAACGTGTCTGCGNTTNAGTCAAAAACTTTGCAGATATGCTCTTNTNGGGAGTCTGCACCAGNGACNGCAANTTGGCNGTGACTCGNGCTAGNNGCNNACTGCTGAGCAAGNGGCAGNTNAAAGTCTTNAAATCATNGACAGCCTATNGCCCGAAAAAAATCGCACCACAGNAGGCTCGCNGACTGCTGATTGCTGAGTTAGGTCTGCNATANGCANACGTATCANGNGCATTNAATTTTGTAACATAAATTCTGCACCCTTGCGGTCAGACTTTTTTAATTTGAGCAATTTGTCATTGCTTGGTTGTATAAGTAGCGCCGGTTTCATGAGAAACACGCTAACTATTTAGTNAAAAATTACAAGAACCAAGATGTCCGAGGGAGCGAGCAAATAGAGCGGATTTAATTTTATTTTTTTTGGAAACTTTCCAAGTGGTTCAAGAAACAAGAAAACTCACATAATGGCCGTATTTTTGTCGCTAACTTGATAAACTTCATNTCTATGGATGTCACCAATATTCTTAACAAGTTAAATCCCCAGCAGGAGATTGCAGTTACCAGTGAGTGCCCACATTTGTTGGTGCTTGCAGGTGCCGGTAGCGGGAAAACTCGTATTCTTGTCCATCGAATAGCCTGGAAAATACAAGTAAATAACGTCCCATCTCATGGNGTATTAGCGGTAACCTTTACCAATAAAGCAGCGCGCGAAATGAAGGAACGAATTGATCAGTTGCTTAAAATTCCTGCTCAAGGCATGTGGGTAGGAACTTTTCATGGGCTTGCGCATCGTTTGCTCAGGTCTCATTGGCGAGATGCTGNCCTAGCGGAAGATTTCCAAATATTAGATTCGGACGATCAGTTACGTCTTATAAAGCGACTGATGCGCACCCTAGATTTAGATGAACAGCGATGGCCGCCTAAACAGTTTCAATGGTGGATTAACTCTCAGAAAGATGAAGGTTTAAGGTCAAAACACATTCANGAAAATGGAGACCCTTATATTCTAACAATGCTCCGCGTATACCGAGAATATGAAGCNGTTTGTGATCGCCTGGGAGTGATCGATTTTGCCGAAATTTTGCTAAGATCACTGGAATTATGGAGGAACAACTCTGAGATTTTGAAACATTATCAGAATCGGTTCCAGCATGTTTTGGTGGATGAATTTCAAGACACTAATGCTGTGCAATATGCTTGGTTACGAATCTTAGCTGGCACGAATTGCAGTGTTACAGCGGTTGGCGATGATGATCAGTCAATTTATGGTTGGCGCGGTGCAAAGGTAGATCACATTCTNAGTTTTGAAAAAGATTTTGAAGATACNAGNATAGTTCGGTTAGAACAGAATTATCGATCGACATCGAATATTNTAAGGGCTGCTAATGCAGTCATAGAAAGAAATTCTGACAGGTTGGGCAAAACATTGTGGACGGATGCCGGTGAGGGAGAGCCNGTGGCACTGTATGCGGCTTTCAATGAGCATGATGAGGCTCGTTATATTGTCGAGTGCATTAAACAATGGGTTGGTGACGGCAGTAGGCGAGAGGATGCAGCGATTTTATATCGCTCTAATGCTCAGTCACGCGTTCTTGAGTCTGCATTGTTGCGTGCAGAGATTCCTTACCGCATATATGGAGGGCAGCGTTTTTATGAACGTATGGAAATTAAAAATGCTCTGTCGTATNTGCGTCTTGTGAGTAATAGCGACGATGATATGGCTTTCGAACGCGTGGTTAATCTTCCTGCGCGGGGAATTGGAGAGAAAACACAAGGCATAATCCGAGAAATCGCTAGACGCCAGAGTTGTACCCTCTGGATCGCTTCATCGCAAGCAATATCAGACAATGAATTGTCCAGCAGGGCAAGCAGTGCATTGACAATGTTTTTGAAACTTATCACTTCGATGACTAACGAGGTCAAAGAGCTTCCTTTGATTGAAAAAACCGAAACAATNATTCAGCGCAGCGGTTTAATGGACCTCTATAAGCGTGAGAANGGTGAGAAGGGTATGGCGCGCGCAGAGAATTTGGAAGAACTAGTGAGTGCTTGTGGAAATTTTGAACCTGAGGATCCGAATTTATCACCCCTGGCTCAGTTTTTAGATCAAGTCGCTCTGGATGCAGGTGATCGGCAGGCTGATATAGATGAGGATGCAGTTCAATTAATGACACTCCACAGTGCTAAGGGCCTTGAGTATCCGCTCGTTTTTATNGCGGGCATGGAAGAGAACCTGTTTCCGCATGTCATGTCAATTGAGGAGCCCGGAAGACTCCAGGAGGAGCGCCGATTAGCCTATGTAGGCATCACTCGCGCCATGACAAAACTTTATTTGACTTTTGCAGAATCTCGCTCTATCCATGGGAGAGAGTCTTTTAACTCGGTTTCGCGGTTTGTTCGTGATATACCCAGCGACGTTATAGAAGAAGTTCGATTAGGCAACACGATTGTTCGGCCAACAACCTATGCGGATTCNNCAGTGCGAAGCGACTCGGGGTTGAATACGGGATTTAATCTCGGTCAGCAGGTTTTTCACAAAGTGTTTGGTGAAGGTGTGATCCTGAATTTTGAGGGCAGTGGTCCGCGTGCACGCGTTCANATTAGGTTTGAAGAGGTTGGTACAAAAATATTGATATTGGAGTCTGCGGGGTTATCAGACATCTGAGACTGCGGCAGACATTTTTAAAGAAAAACGTTGGACTCGTTTTTGGACTAAATGGAGAGCTAATTATGCGTTACTTGGGGGCCTTAATTTTAATCAATCTCCTTTCTGGATGTGCAAAGGAAGAGCCAATTCAAATAGATGAAGACACGGTTCGGGATCCGCAGCAACTATTTGAATGGAAATTAGTAACGAGTTGGCCAAAAAATTTTCCCGGACTCGGAACTGCCCCTGAAAATTTTGCGCGCCTCGTCGAACGCATGAGTGCTGGTAGATTGAAGATTAAGGTGTTTGGAGCGGGCCAATTGGTGCCAGCTTTTGAAGTTTTCGATGCAGTATCGCAAGGAATAACAGAGATGGGGCATGGGGCCTCTTATTACTGGACGGGCAAGGCTGAGGAAACAGTCTTCTTTACTGGGGTGCCGTTTGGTTTAAATGCTCAGGAGATAAATGGTTGGTTGCACTATGGTGGCGGGCTAGAATTATGGAGAGAGTTATACGAACCCTTCAATTTGGTGCCTTTTGCAGGTGGCAATACGGGTGTTCAAATGGCTGGGTGGTTTAATCGAGAGATTAATTCAATGGAGGATATAAAGGGTTTGAAGATGCGTATTCCTGGCCTTGGTGGTGAAGTGATCACTCGAGCCGGGGGAACATCAGTGACTATGCCTGGCAATGAACTTTATACGTCGATGCAGACAGGTGTAATAGATGCTACGGAGTGGGTTGGACCATATAATGACTTGGCACTTGGGTTTCATCAAGTGGCTAAATATTATTACTATCCTGGTTGGCATGAGCCCGGCTCAATGTTGGAATTTATTGTGAACTCAGATGCGTTCGAAATCCTGCCAGATGACCTTAAAGCAATTGTTGAAGTAGCAACGCGTGCAGTTAATCAGGATATGCTTGATGAATATACCGCCAAAAACAATCAAGCCTTAGCCGAACTAATTCGGGAACATGGCGTTAAGCTTCGAAAGCTGCCAGAACCGGTCCTTTCTGAGTTCCGCAAACTGTCGAAACAAGTCCTCATGGAAATATCTACTAGAAATGATCTTTCAAAACGAATTGCTGAATCCGTTCAGAATTTTAAAGAGGACGCTATGACTTACCATCTTATTTCTGAAGAAGCCTATTACCAAGCTAGACGAGCTTCTTCAGATTGATAGGCTAGGAGTTGATGGTTCAACGGCGCCAAAAGGTCGGTGTAAAGAGAACGAGAAGCGTAAAAATCTCCAATCGACCTAACAGCATACCCCAACATAGCACCCACTTTGGAAAATTTCCAAGTTCAGAATAGTTATTGGCAACTGCTCCAAGTCCAGGTCCCAAGTTGTTGAGAGATGCTGCGGTGGCAGACCAAGCGGTTACATAATCTAGACCGCTGGCTAGTAAAAGTAGGACCATCAAATAGAAGATTGCGAGATAAACACCAATGAAAGCCCATATTGCATCTGCAACTCGATCGGGAACTTTTCGGTTATTAATTTTTATCGGTAACAGCGCATTCGGATGAATCAGTTGGTAAATTTCTCGCAGGCCCTGTTGGAATAAAATTAACATTCGACCAATCTTAATACCACCTCCGGTTGACCCCGCACAGGCCCCAAAAAAAGACATCATTATTAAGAAGAAAGGGAGAAACGTGGGCCAACTAACAAATTCTGTTGTGGAGAAACCAGTTGTTGTCATAATGGATACGAATTGAAAAATACCTTGCGAGATGCTATCGCTCAGAAGGTAAGTGTCGCTAAAATACAAATATGAGCAGGTAATTAAGGCGCCCGTGGAGATTAAGGTCAAATACATCCTAGCTTCCGGATCACTCCAATACCAGGAAAAATTTCGATTGTGCCATGCGGAATAGTGGAGGGCAAAATTAACTCCTGAGATGATCATAAAAAAAGTGCATATGACCATTATCATGTTACTCTCAAAATAACCAATACTGGCGTCATGAGTTGAAAATCCTCCTATAGCGATAGTGGAAAAACTGTGACTCAAGGCATCAAAAAAAGACATCCCGGCCCACCAATAAGCCATACAGCAAGCAATGGTGAGGAGTAGATAAATCTTAAACAGAACATTTGCGGTTTGGGCAATGCGTGGAGTCAGCTTGGTATCCTTCATTGGCCCGGGGGTTTCGGCGCGATAAATCTGCACTCCACCCACACCAAGCATGGGTAAAATGGCCACGGCAATAACCACGATTCCAATTCCCCCCAACCATTGAAGCTGCTGACGATAGAAAAGGATTGACTTTGGTAGGTTATCTAAACCTGTAATAACCGTAGCACCTGTGGTCGTCAATCCTGAAACCGATTCAAACAGAGCATCAGTGAAAGAAAGTTCCAACCCTTCCGACAACATAAAAGGTAGTGACCCGAAGGTACTCAGAACGAGCCAAAAAAATACTGTCACTACGAAGCCATCTCGGGTCCTCAATTCCATGGTTTTAGAGCGTGCCGGCAGCCAGAATAACAGGCCGACAATTAGGGTTATTGAGAAGGCTAAGATAAACATTTTTTCTGTCGCCTCATTGTATATGAAGGCAACGAAAACAGGCGTGAGCATTGTTAGACTGAAAACAATTAATAATAAGCCTAGCACGCGGGCAATTGGAGCTGAGTGCATATTGAAACCCTAAAAAAAGGTGAAACCAACAGTGAAAAGTTGTTCAACTGCACTAGTATTGGCTTTATCAACAACAAAGACAATTACATGATCATCACTTTGGATTACTGTGTGCCGATGAGCGATGTGCACTTCTCCGTCACGAACAAGAGCAGGCAGTGTGGTTCCCGGTGGTGATCTTATTTCTTCAATTTTTCTTCCGACCACCTTAGAATTCTTTTGATCCCCATGAACTATTATTTCTAAAGCCTCAGCTGCACCTCTTCTCAATGAATGAACACTCACTGTGTCCGCTTTTCTCACGTGAGCCAACAAAGAGCTGGTAGTGGCTTGTTGAGGTGAAATGGCAATATCTATATCTCCACCTTGCATCAGATCGGCATATGCTGGATTGCTTATTAAGGTCATAACTTTTTTTGTGCCTAATCTTTTTGCTAGGAGAGAGGACATGACATTAACTTCGTCATCATTCGTCAGAGCGATAAATACATCCGCGCGATCAACATTTTCATCTAGTAGCAATTCTCTGTCTGTCGCAGAACCATTTAATACAACTGCTTTATCGAGCTTTTCGGCCAGAAACTCTGCTCGCTCTTTGGAGCTCTCTATGACTTTGACACTATACCGGCCCTCGAGTGCTTTAGAGACGCGATATCCAATATTTCCCCCACCCACTATAATTACGTTATGGTAAGGTTTCTCTAATTTTCGAAGTTCACTCATGACAATGGGGATGTTTTTCTTGGCGGCGATAACAAAAACCTCATCACCATCCTCAACGATCGTATCCCCCGAGGGAATAAGAGCTCTATCTTTTCGATAGATCGCGGCGACTCGCGCATCCACTTGAGGAATATGATCCTTGAGAGTTTTAAGTGAGTGACCAACCAGTGGACTGTTTGCCACGGCCCTTAAACCAACTAGCCTAATGATCCCGTCTGCAAAATCAAGCACTTGAAGCGCTCCTGGTTGGGCCACAAGTCGAGTTATGTAATCGGTTACAACTTGTTCTGGTGTGATCATGACATCTACTGGCATGTGCTTATGATTGAAAAGCTTTTCATAATACTTGGGCTTTATATAGCTATAGGCCCGTATTCGAGCAATCTTGGTTGGGGTATGAAATAAGGAATATGCGACTTGGCATGCGATGATATTTACCTCATCGCTATTCGTTACTGCAACCAACATATCCGCATCTTCAATACCCGCGCGCACCAGCACATCTGGGTGACTTCCTAAACCGACAATAGTTTGAATATCTAGTCGATCCTGGAGGACCTGAAGAGCCCTTTGGCTTATATCAATTAAGGTGATGTCGTTATATTCTTGGGCAAGGTTTTCTGCGAGTGTTCCCCCAACCTGGCCTGCACCAACGATTATTATTTTCATAAGTTCCTCAGATCAAAAGCAGTCTTCACAATTTGTGGAGTCGAGCATAATAAAATCCATCATGGCCATTAAGAGTTGGAAATAACTGTCGGCCCGATGGAGTTTCAAGTCCCCACTCCCCTTTTATCGGTTGCAATCTAGCGGTGTTCACTTCCTGAAGGAAGTTTTTTATTACTTTATCATTTTCTGCTGGCATAACAGAGCAAGTTGAGTACAGCAAAATACCCCCTTGTTTCAGTGTCGGCCACAAACCTGCAAGCAGTGATATCTGATTGCATGAGAGTTTTTCAATGTCTGAAGCTTTTCGCAAAAGTTTAATGTCTGGATGGCGGCGAATTACGCCGGTTCCCGTGCAAGGTGCATCGATAAGAATACGGTCGAAAAAAGAACCGTCCCACCATTCTTGCGGATTTGTAGCGTCTGCATGCAGTGTGTCGCATTGCAAATGAAGACGTGCAAGATTTTCTTTAACTTTTTGCAATCTTCCTGAATCTTTGTCGATCGCAAGCAGTGACCGCAAACGGGGTTGGGTTTCGGCTATATGTGCGGTCTTTCCTCCAGGAGCAGAACATGCATCAAGGACAGTCTGACCTGGTTTCAGATCAAGCAATCCAGCGGCGAGTTGCGCAGCCTCGTCTTGGACACTGCAGAAGCCTTCTTCAAAGTTTGGCAACTTGGAGATATCTGAAGGGGTTTCGAGTTGAATCCCCTCACGGCTAAACAATGTGTGTTTTGCCTTTAGCCCTGCCTCTTGAAGTTGATTCATATAGTCATCACGGGAGCACTTTGTTTTGTTAACTCTCAAGATCATTGGCGCTCGAGCATTATTTGCTTGCACAATGTCTGAACTTTCTTGTGGCCAAGCCTCATCCAGAGCCTTTAAAATCCACGCCGGATGCGCGGTCACAAAACAACGGTTATCGGATAAACTTTTGCTCAAAGTTTCTTGTTGACGCAGAAAAGATCGTAGTACTCCATTAACTAGATTTTTTGCCCAAGATCTTCCGAGCACTTCTGTGGCAGATACGCTGCTATGAACCACGGCATAGGGCGGTGTCTGAGAGTTCATCAGCTGGTATATACCCGAGACCAAGAGAGCCTTTATTTCCAGGTCTTTTGATCGAAGCGGTTTTTTTAGGAGTGCTTTCAAATAAAACTCAATCTGCGGAAACCAGCGAAGCGATCCATAACACAAATCCATCAACATGCCTTTTTCGGATTTATCTAAACACTCGGCATGGGGGGGTAAGGCGGATGAGAGGGATCGACCTCGAAAAACCTGCGCAAGAACTTGAGCTGCAGTGCCGCGTATATTCAATTGTTCTTACTCAAATCTTTGCCCAACCCTAAAAAAGCGCATCCTAGATTTAAGCATCTCTCGGACATGTATTCTGGACTTACCTTCTAATTGAATTTCCTCAAGCAGAAGGTTGCCTTTGCCACACGAGATTTCCAGACCCATCTTGTCTATTGTGAGGATGGTTCCTGGNGATTCTGTTGATCTTTTCTGAAGGTTGATAGCGCTAAAAACCTTGATTCGCTTACTATCAATTATTGAATATGCCCCGGGGCTTGGATTAAATGCTCTAATTTTTCTTTCGATTACCANTGAGTCTGAATGCCAATTTATAAGAGCCTCATTTTTTTTGATTTTCTCAGCATAGCAACTCAACGAATCATTCTGTGGAATGGGGATTGAGCGACCTTGAGCGATGAGCTGGATCGAATGCAATAAAGCGGGCCCACCAAGATCACACAATTTTCGCGAAATACTTTCCGCGTTATCTGCAGGACCGATTGTGCAGCGAGAGGTGGCTAGAACATCGCCGGTATCGAGACCAGTGTCCATTTGCATTATTGAAATTCCTGTTTCGGAGTCTCCAGCCTCAATGGACCTTTGGATGGGTGCCGCTCCTCGCCATCGTGGCAAAAGTGAGGCGTGGACATTAATGCAACCGAATCGAGGGAGCTTCAGCACCGCNTCTGTNAGGATAAGACCATANGCTACTACNATGATGAGNTCTGCCTGTAGTTTTTGAACCATTTTAACCGAGGCAATATCCCGGAAAGATATCGGATGAAAGATCGGTATTNGATTCCGCTCAGCAACTTTTTTTACCGGACTCGGTTTTAGTTTTCTGCCTCTTCCNGATGGNCGATCTGGTTGAGTAAAAACGCCTACTATTGAATGNTCNTTTTGTTTTAGAAGAAACTCGAGATGTGAAGCCGAGAATTCTGGAGTACCCGCAAAAATAATTTTCAAGATCGATGTGACCTATTCACGATTTTTTTTCAATTTTTTTCTTATGCGCTGACGTTTCATTGAGGACAGATAATCGACAAAGAGCTTACCTTCGAGATGATCGATTTCATGNTGTATACAAACCGCAAGAAGGCCTGTTGCATCTTCTTGAAAACTTTTCCCNTCTTGATCAAGGGCTTTTATCNTGACTTTGGATGGGCGCTCAACGCTCTCGGTGACATCTGGAATAGACAGGCAACCTTCCTCGTATGANGCAAATGTTGGATCAAGCACTTCAATCTCAGGATTTATAAATACNCGAGGCGNGCTGCCATCGCCGTTTAGATCCATAACAACGATTCTTTTATGAATATCAACTTGCGTAGCGGCTAGCCCAATACCANTAGCATNCCACATGGTTTCAAACATGTCGTTTACCAGATCCTTTANATCATNGTCCACAAGATCAACAGGTGAAGCTTTTAGCCTGAGNCGTGGATCCGGGTATTTTAAAATTTGCATAATAGCCATGATTAGTGNNATTTTTCCTGTNTACANAGNAGCTTCANCGNGTTATNAAANATTGTATCAGTTCTGGGAGCGCATAAAAACACATCANAATTACNANATACGNATCAAATTTTANGGGGTAAGGGGATGTTTGCTGCCNAGGTNATTCTAAGGGTAAAAGAAGGATCACTCGGACTAATTTNGNATCGTATGCAAGNTCCGTCATCGGTTATAATTTTAAAACGGTTGCACAGGTTGNTTGCTTCGGCTAGTCTGCGTTTTTTTATTAATTTTGAGGACAAAAATGACTGAAAAATTTGTATCAATACTGATGGGATCTGATTCCGACCTGCCAGTGGTGGAACCAGCTTTTAAGATTCTGGAAGAATTCCAAATATCTTATGAGGTNAAAATTACATCTGCGCACCGAACGCCGCTTGTTACAACCAAATATGTTAAGGATGCCGAAGAACGGGGTTGCTCGGTATTTATTTGTGCGGCAGGAATGGCTGCTCATCTCGCGGGAGCGGTAGCGGCTGCCACCTTGAAACCAGTTATAGGAATACCTATAAATGCCTCTTTGAATGGCCTTGATGCATTGTTATCTACGGTTCAGATGCCTGCGGGAATTCCNGTTGCAACAGTAGCTATTGGGAAAGCAGGGGCAAAGAATGCCGCNTATTTAGCANCACAAATTTTGGCTATTAGCGAGAGTAACTTACTACAGAGGCTGGTTGAAGAACGTAAAAAAAATGCAGANACCGTAGTTTCTAAAGATAAAGCTCTGCAGGAAAAATTGAACCTNTAGGTGAATGGCTCGTGGATTGGATGAGTCATCCAGAGATAATTAATGCGGCAAAAATTTTGCGGGACGGTGGGGTGGTGGCTGTTCCTACAGAGTCTGTATGGGGTTTAAGTTGTGATGCNAATAACGAGATGTCGGTTCGAAGGTTGCTGTCAATTAAGAGTCGACCTGAGAGTAAAGGCCTGATTCTCATAACCGATCAANTCGAGCGGTTAAAATNTATACNTGGCCCCTTTTCTCGGAAAACTCGNCTAATTATCGAGTCTTCTTCAGTGGATCATCCGATCACTTGTNTAGTGCCGCACAATGGTAAGTTGTCGANAGTTATTNTAGGCGAAAACGAAAAGGTGGCGGTCAGAGTNATCAAGCACCCGCCTGCACGAGCGCTATGTGCACATTTTGGCGGGNTGCTTGTATCNACATCCGCTAATCCCAATGGTCAACCGGCCGCGCGGACTGAATCNAAGGTTANGGAGTATTTTTTGAACGCTATTGATTTTGTNTCTCCNGGAAGTGTTGGAGGGGCAGATAATGTGAGCGAGATTATAGATGTTGCCTCAGGTAACGTGGTGAGGGCANGATAAAGAAGATGGATAAAGCAGCGATCAAAGAATATTTGGACTCTCTGCAAGTTCGATTATGTGAAGAGTTTGACGCAATAGATGATGGTTTTTGGCGAGAAGACCTATGGTCTCGCGAAGAAGGCGGAGGGGGCTGCAGTAAGTCTCTTTCAGGAGGCTCCATTGTAGAAAAGTTAGGAGTGAACGTATCACATATCTATGGAACCACNTTACCTGCGTCTGCTACACAGAANAGACCAGAATTATNAGGTCGANGTTTTGAGGCGATGGGANTGTCTTTGGTTGTTCATCCAAANAACCCCTACGTGCCAAGTGCGCATGCCAATGTGAGGTTTTTTGNTGCGGAAAAATCTGATCATGACCCCATATGGTGGTTTGGTGGTGGATATGATTTGACACCNTANTATGGAAATNNNGAAGATTGTGTGCATTGGCATCNTGAGGCAAAAAATGCTTGCGACANAGTGTCGCCTGAGCTTTATGANAGATTTAAAAAAGGCTGTGACCAATATTTTTATCTACCTCATCGTGACGAGCATCGTGGCATAGGAGGNTTGTTTTTCGACGATTTCAACGAGCTGCATTTTGAGGAAAGCTTTCACTTGATGCGGTGCATTGGTGATAGCTTTTTAGTTGCTTATTTCCCTATTCTCAATAGACGAAAATCGCAGCNATTCGGNGAGCGCGAGCGGAATTTTCAGTTATATCGTCGTGGGAGATATGTTGAATTTAANNTAGTTTATGACNGAGGTACGCTTTTTGGTCTGCAGACAAATGGCAGGATAGAGTCTATATTGATGTCTTTGCCGCCCATGGTAAGTTGGATCTATGATTGGAAACCCGAGCAAGGAAGCGCAGAGGCAGAATTGTATGAAAAATATCTTCCACCAAGAGATTGGATATCATTGTCTTCTGAGTTGATCTGATATGATTAGTAGGGTTGATTTCTGATGCTACCGAAGTTTCAGTTGGAAATGAAATTGTGAACGGATGCATTAAATATGCTTGATCAATATGCGGTGTTTGGTAATCCGATTAAACATAGTTACTCACCGATAATTCACAAAGAATTTGCCCTACAGACTAGGCAAAAGTTAGTTTATGAGCGACAGCTTGTGAAGATTGGGGACTTCGCAGCAAGTGTTGATGAGTTTTTCTTGAATGGTGGATGTGGTCTAAATATAACGCTTCCATTTAAAACAGAGGCTCATGATTATGCGGACCGTTTGACTGACCGAGCCCTTATGGCGGGTGCTGTAAACACATTGTCGCGAACCCTAGATGGGAATATTTTAGGTGATAATTCTGACGGTTTTGGTCTGGTCACAGATATAAAAAATAATCTTGGTTGGACAATCCGATCAAAGCGAGTACTGGTTTTGGGGGCTGGCGGAGCGGTTCGAGGTATTCTCGGACCGCTTTCCCGAGAACAACCCGTTAGTTTAGTAATAGTTAATCGAACTGTTACAACGGCCATGGACTTGGTAGAAGCTTTGCCAGATGAGCTTGAGATTTCAGTTTGCAGTTACGACGATCTTCACGAACGGTCGTTCGATTTAATAATAAATGGAACCAGCGCAAGCCTCTTCGGAAAGGAATTGCGATTGCCCGACATGCTTCTATCTTCTTCGGATATAGCCTGCTATGACATGATGTATGGCAGACACTCGTCTGCTTTCATGGGCTGGGCTGATAAGCGAGGTGCAGATGTTTCCGATGGACTGGGAATGCTGGTGGAGCAAGCTGCAGAGTCATTCTCAATCTGGCGAGGCATTCGTCCCAATACTCAGCCAGTGATTAATTTACTGAGAGAGAAGCTCAACATTGCTAGAGGTTAGTTCGCCAAGATAAATGTTTTTTAATTTGACATAATTATTGGGAGAGTATGTTAAAAACTCTTTTTCCTTGTCGGAAATCGGCCTTAGAACACGACAAGGGTTGCCAACGTAGACAAAACCTGACTCAAGAGTTTTTTTGGGGGGTACCATGCAGCCGGCGCCAACCATTACATGGTCTTCTGCAATAACGCCATCATTGAGAATTGCACCGTTCCCAATCAATATTTTACTGCCCAGAGTGCAGCCATGAAGGACGGCGCTATGGCCTACTATCACATCTGACCCCATTGTTAACGGCCAACCATCCGGATTATATTCGCTGGCGTGAGTGATATGCAGAACGGCGTTATCTTGTATATTGCAACGAACCCCGATCTTGATTTTATGCATATCTCCGCGTATAACTGCGCCTGGCCAAATTGAGCAATCATCGTCCAGATGAACGTTGCCTATAACTATGGCTGCTGGATCAATATATACTCTTTCACCCAGTTTGGGTGAAACGCCTTTAAAAGAGCGCAAACAATTATTCATCCTGTAATTGTAACGAGTCTTTTAGTGATAGTCACAATGGTGATCATGAAATGGCATATTCCATAAAAAAACGTTTTATCGCGGGTGTGGTATGCCCGAAGTGCTCAAAAATCGACAAGTTGTTGGTTTTTTCGAGGGACAATGTTGATTACAGGGAATGCTCTGCTTGTGGATTCACAGATCAGGTGCGCATTAATGCTTTGAAAAGAGAAATTAAAACTCGAGTCAATCGACCCTCGAACGGCGAAGAACAGCAGGTTGACGTTATTACCCTCATTGATGATTGAGAACGCACTTTTTGCATTGGCGTTACACGGCGGTCCTTAGGCTTATAGAGAACCCTGATCGCTTTTGCTAAAATGCCGCTGTCTGACCCCATATCTCCATGAGGTCATTCGATTAAAATTTAGGATGAATCAGCTCAGGAGGCAACATCGATTCTGACAGGAGTGGGAACCACTTTCCGGCTGGTTTGACGCTATAGTGTCTTTTTTGTTGTCAAATGGACCGGCGGAAATAACCCAGTCATAATAATACCGCTTTTTTATTGCGGGCGCATTTTTTAAACAAGGTAATTGATTTGTCGTTTGATCTGAAGATGGTAATTATTTGGAGCTGTGCCGCAGTTGCTGCTGTCGTGTTCATATTCATGTTTTTTTTTATGTTTTCCCATCGACGGTCAAAGGGAATAGATTCGGCGCATTTTCATGATCATCTTGGAGTTGAAATGGTCTGGACACTCCTGCCTGTATTTATCCTTATTGGCATGACCTTGCCCGCCGTAACTGACTTAATCGAGAGCAGAGATGCTCAAAATAATAAGACAATGCTCCGCAGTCTGCAAGTAGATGGGGTCAGTGGGTCGATAATGACTCTAGATGATCAAATGGTTGATTTTACTAGGGAAATTGACGATATCCGAACGGACCAATGGATCTTGTTTATTTTTGGCGAGGGGTACTGTGGTTTGGGATGTGAGAAATTTTTCGCCGAGTTACGTATCTTTATTGGTAAATCACAAGAGGCCAAGGGGAAGATTAATATTTACTATTTGTCAAATGAGCAGGCAGCTAGGCATGATAGGTCTGACTTTCTAAAGAGGCTGCTTCCCAATATGACTGCAGTCCCCATTAGCGCTTCTGCTTTTCAATCGCTGCTTCCGGGTGATCTTAATTTTCGCGCTAGCGTGCATCTCGGAGGAATATTAGTCTCCCCAGACAAGCTGACTGTTTTATTTTATAATTTTCAAGCTGGGGATAAAAATCTTTTAGAAGATTTAACGCAGTTGCTCAGAGACTGAAAGCTTGGGTATTGCATGATTCGAAATCGGAGAGCTGTGGTGGGAGTCGCATGAATTCACAAGTAGATGTAAAACAACAAGGGTTGCGCTTGCAAGACTTTTTAGAGCTTTGCAAACCGAGTGTGGTCGCCTTGATGTTAATTACCTCCCTAATTGGCATGTTGTTAGCAACAGACCAAATGGTCCCCATTGATGTTTTGCTATTGGGCAATCTAGGAATTGCGTTAAGCGCTGGTTCAGCAGCAGTCGTAAACCATGTTGTAGATCAGCATATAGACGAAAAAATGGCTCGTACAGCCAACAGGCCGATTGCGCGTGGTCGCATTGAACCTTGGCAGGCAATGTTGTTTGCTCTAGCAATTGGTTCCATTGGTCTGGCAATCTTGTTGATATTTATCAATGCTCTAACTGCTTGGCTGACATTGGGATCCCTCGTTGGCTATGCCTTTATTTATACAATGTATTTGAAGCGAGCTACACCTCAAAATATCGTAATCGGAGGTCTGGCCGGGGCCTCTCCGCCGCTACTTGGGTGGACGGCAGTGACTGGTGAGTTGCACTCCCATTCTCTTTTATTGGTGTTAATTATCTTCGCATGGACACCCCCCCATTTTTGGGCCTTGGCCGTTCATCGTAGCGACGAGTATGCCAAGGCTAAAATACCTATGCTTCCAGTCACTCACGGGAAAAGATACACGATAATAAATATTTGCCTTTATACGATAATTCTTTGTTTGGTTAGTTTTTTGCCCTTTCTGACTGGTATGCTAGGCTGGTTATATCTATTTGGAGCAGCAACACTGGGAGTGGGGTTTGTTTACTGGTCTTTAATGATGCTTAAGAGCGAGGGTGGTGATACGGGTATTAAAACCTTTAACTACTCCATTTTCTACCTGACTGCCCTGTTCCTGGTGATGTTGCTAGATCACTATTTGATAGCCAATTTCGTATGATCTTTGCTTCGCGGAGGGGGATTTAAGTGCTGGCGCAAAATCGTTTGGCTAGTAAAGCTTTGATCGGCTCCATTATTCTGATGCTTTTATTTTGTGGTAGTTTGGCTTGGCGCTCTTTTAATCCAGAAATAATGTCCAAAACAGAGCTGCAGATGAATGGGGCGATGCTTCTGCATTCTTCTATCCCCTTGAGCGATTTCCATCTGGTAGATCATTTAAACCAACCCTTCCGTCCAGACCGATTAAAAGGTGTCTGGAGCATAATATTCTTTGCTTTTACCAACTGCCCGGACATTTGCCCGACCACGCTTTCGACTCTGGCCAGCATGTACAACCAGATGAGCTTAGATGAACGGAATAACCTCCAGATATATATGGTTTCTCTTGACACAGGCCGTGACACTACTCACCGGCTATCCCAATATGTGCCTTACTTCAATTCAGACTTTGTTGGCGTTACTGGGGAGCAGGATAGTGTTGGTAAATTTGCGACTGAGTTAAATGTTGCTTATAGTCAAGTCCAGTTGGACGAAAACAACTATACGATCGACCACGGGACACAACTGATTCTGATCAACCCTCGTGGAGAGTATCATGCTTTTTTCAAGTCACCGCATAGCGAAACTATGTTACTACAAAGTTGGCGTTCAATAGTCGGTATGGGTCTCGATTAAGAAGGAATTCTCATCACAGGATTCTTGCAAAGACAATTCAATATTAAGAAGATAACAGCAGAGCATAAAATAATGGAGGGACCGGCCGGGGTATCTATAGCCCATGACATGGCAATACCTAAAAGAACGCTAAGGATTCCTAAAGTGGTTGAGTAGATGGCCATTTTCTCAGGCGAACGGCTTATATTTCGCGCTGCAGCGGCTGGGATTATAAGTAAAGCTGTTATAAGTAATATTCCAACCAACTTCATGGCCAAAGCAATTACGGACGCTATCTTAAGCATTAAAGTAGTGCGAATTGCCATTACGTTTATACCATCAACATGAGCCATTTCGGAGCTAACAGTAATGCTTAATAGTGATCTCCAAAAGAATCCAAGCAATATCAAGATGATTCCCGCATTTGAGTAGATAATTAAGAGGTCTTTTGCATCCACAGAAAGTATGTCGCCGAAAAGTAAAGACATAATATCCACCCGAATTCCCTCAACAAAAGAAATAATAACAAGGCCGAGGGCCAAAGTAGAGTGGGACAAGATCCCAAGTAAAGCGTCGAGAGAGAGGTGCGCGCGAGAACCGAGGATGCCCAGAAGAAATGCGATTCCCATGGCCACGGTTGCAGTAGCGATATTTAAATCCAAATTAAAAAAAATACCCAAAGAGACACCTAATAAGGCGGAGTGGGCCAGAGTATCCCCGATGTAAGACATGCGACGCCAAACTACAAAGCAACCCAGTGGGCCTGCCATGATGGCTACACCGATTCCGGCAAGGGCTGCATATGTAATAAAATCAATCAGGAGAAGAGTCCTTCAGGTTGTGGGAGTTGGTTTTTACGATATCACCGGTTAAGGTATGTTGGTGATCGTGCTTATGAGCATAGGGAGCAGTAATGTTTCCAAAAATGTTTATGTAGGCAGGATCTTTGCTAACCTTTTCTGGTTGGCCTGAACAGCAAATATGTTGATTAAGACAAATAACATGGTCGGTGGAGGACATCACGATGTGGAGGTCATGCGAAACCATAAGGACGCCACATCCTAGGCGGCGGCTAATGCAATTAATGGTTTGGTATAAATTGCTTTGACCATTCGCATCTACTCCTTGAACTGGCTCATCAAGGAAAAGGAAATTTGGATTTCCAAGGATGGCTCTTGCTAATAGTGCACGCTGCATCTCTCCCCCAGATAGAGCTATTACTGGCACTTCCGCTATATGTTCAATTTCTAGAAGCTTCAGACTTTCTATGCATTTTTTAACTGATGGTTCCCCCAGTTGGAGAAATCTCAAAGTTGTCAGAGGCAACACTGGAGATATCATAATCTTCTGAGGCATATAGCCAACACGCAGATCAGAAGATTTCTTTAGGATCCCTGAGTCGAGCTTTATGAGACCGAGAATGACTTTCACTAGTGTTGATTTGCCAGCTCCGTTTGGCCCCACTAAAGTGGTTATTTCACCTTGATTTAGACGCATTGTGATATCTTCAAGGACTTTTCTGCCTTGGAACGATTTGTTGGCACATGATAGTTCTATCGAAGCTTTAGTCATAATTTCACGAGCTACTGAGTGTTTTTTTCTGTGCAATTAGCGCAAGTGCCAAAAAGTTCGATCTTTTGCGTGTTTAAATGGAATTGAGCTCTCTCGCATGCGGAGCGTAGCATTTTATTCAACTCGTTATCGGATATTTCAGCAGTATTACTGCAATTTTCGCAAATCATAAAAACGTTGCAGTGTGCCCTAGCAGGGAAGGGGCATCCAATGAATGCATTGACAGAGGGGATCTTGTGAATTAGACCATGCGATAACAAAAAATTAATTGCTCGTTATACTGTGGTAGGAGCAATTGATTTTTTATTTAGGTCAGCTAGCATGTCCTGGATTTGATATGCTCCTGATGGTCGGTGACTTTGCCATATCAGTTTTAAGACAAGCTCTCTAGTGGGAGTAAACTGCAACTTTTTAAGTTTGCAAATATTGTTCGCCTGCTCCAGCGCTGCATCAATGCATCGAGAATGGTCATGAGA
This sequence comes from Porticoccaceae bacterium, assembly GCA_002701765.1. Taxonomy (GTDB): domain Bacteria; phylum Pseudomonadota; class Gammaproteobacteria; order Pseudomonadales; family Porticoccaceae; genus TMED48. Next base: position 11,829 of record NZXB01000077.1, on the reverse strand, counting down.
TTTTAAAGCAAGATGAAAGTTAGTTATCCCTGAGTCACTCGTAAATGACCATAATTTTATAACATAACTTCATATAATAGATAAGTTACTAAAACCAACGGTGTTTCTGGAATTGATTGAATATGCTTTTAGATGTGTTTAAAAAAAATTATTTTTTAAGAGCATTATTGTTTTTTTGTTTGAGTTTAAATTACGCGTATCATGCCTTCGGAGAAGAACCAAAAAAGCCGCTGATTGTCACTACCATCAAGCCTCTGTCGATAATCGCGGCTGCTGCGGTGCAAGGGAAAGCTAAGGTTGAATATCTTCAGTCCGGTGCACAGACGACTCATGATGTTTATCTAGCGCCATCGTCTATAAGAATTTTGTCTTCAGCTGACCTAGTGATTAGAGTTTCTCCAGACTTTGAGAACCACTTAAATAAGTACTTTGAATCAAGTGACCAATCTGATTTGATTACCGCGGCGGACCTAAACATGAAATGGCCCATGACTAGGCACGGTGCCAAAAGTTTTCATACGCATACCCATGATCTTCATTTTTGGCTTGATCCAGATAATGCGTCCGTTTTAGCAACGGAGATTAGCGAGAGATTGAACCTAGACGCTGTCGCGTTAATGAGTGAGGGACAAAAATCGATATACAGGAAAAGATTGACGAAATATCGAGAAAGACTTTCCCTAGCTCAGCACGACGCTTATTCACACTTTACAAATGCGTTTGAGTTACGACCATTTTTAACCATTCGTGATAGCGCTGGCCAAACAAGAGGAGTTGCCAGCCATTACAAGATAAGGGAGAAAGCGAAGCTTGATTCGCCGGCTTGTATTTTGGTTGAGCCTAATTACCACAAAAAAGAGGCTACAATTCTGAGCGCTGAACTTGGCGTGCCAATTCGAATGATTGATCCTGAAGGCCGTTCAGTTGCACTCGGGCCTAACGCCTATACCGACTTTTTTAAGGCATTCGTTATGCAATACGAAAGTTGTTTTAGTTAATCGGACCAAACCGGAAACAGCGAAAAGAATGTAGTGCATTCCGTGCTCCTTTTTCATTTCTAAGTGGTTTGGATAAACACTCGCCATGACTATGATATTCTTACTATAACCGCTGATAAAGTGAATAAGGTGCTTTGAATGCCGAAAATTGCCCCGCTAGTTCTCGTAGATGGTTCTTCTTATCTTTACAGAGCCTATCATGCGCTACCTCCCCTCTCTAATAGGAAAGATCATCCAACTGGTGCTATGAAAGGCGTTACTTCAATGCTCATTAGGTTGAAAAAAGATTACCCTTCTCCTTGTTGCATTGCGGTTGTCTTTGACGCAAAAGGTAAAACATTTAGGGATGAAATCTATCCGAAATACAAAGCTAACCGCCCTCCCATGCCGGAGGATCTAAGGCAACAGATTGAACCAATACACCAGATAGTTGCAGCTATGGGCTTACCTTTACTCATGGTTTCTGGCGTCGAAGCAGACGACGTCATAGGCACCCTTGCTGTGCAAGCCGTTAAAGCTAATAGAGAGGTGGTTATATCAACTGGTGACAAAGACATGGCACAACTCGTCAACGATAGAGTCACGCTTGTAAATACAATGGATCAAAAACAACTTGATATTGCAGGTGTTGTTGAAAAATTTGGTATCTCACCAGAGTTTATGATTGATTACTTGGCATTGATGGGCGACAAAAGCGACAATATTCCTGGTGTACCCGGTATTGGACAAAAAACAGCCGTCCAGTTGATTAAAAATCTAGGAGGTTTGACTGGAATATACAAAAATCTTGATCAGATAGTTGGATTGGAAATCAGGGGATCGAGAACCCTCCCAGAAAAGCTGAATGCGCATAGGGAATTAGCATTCCTATCCTATGACTTAGCTACAATCAAAACTGACGTTGATTTGCCCATATGTGCAGATCAACTCTTCAACGAGAAAATTAAAATTGATGCTCTAACCAACCTGTTTGAAGAGTTTGAATTTAATAGTTTGCTAAACGAGTTAAAAAATTCAGGCAATCTCTTTATACCCGACGGTGAACCTCATCAGAAGGAGATCCAATCTAGACAGATCGTTAATGGATTTGGCCCCAATACACCCATCGGCCCGATTGACGTGGATTATAGGCTGATTACTCACGTCGAACAACTCCATGAATGGATTGAAAAATTACGCGATCAAAATCTTTTTGCCTTGGATACCGAAACGACAAGCCTAAATTATATGAACGCAAGACTAGTTGGAATTTCATTTGCGATAAGCCCAGGCAAAGCCGCATATATTCCGTTTGGGCATGATTACATAGGAGCTCCTGAACAGCTTTCGATGGACGTCGTACTCACCTCACTTAAACCGGTCCTCGAAGATCCTGAGTTGAAAAAAGTTGGACAAAATCTGAAATATGATATCAGCGTGTTAGCGCAACATGGTGTTTTTTTGCAAGGCGTACTTAATGATACCATGTTGCAATCCTATGTAATAAACTCTGTAGCAACTAGACATGATTTAACTAGTCTGGCCGAGCGCTACCTCGAATTAAAAACAACCTCGTTTGAAGATATCGCAGGAAAGGGAAGCTCTCAGCTGACGTTCAATGAAGTTCCACTTGACACCGCAGCTAGTTATGCGGCCGAGGACGCGGATGTGGCTCTTCGACTTCATCACATGCTGCGCGCATTGTTAAACAAATATCCTGATAAAGTGCAATTACTTGAGCGAATCGAGCTGCCACTAATTTCTGTGCTCTCTAAGATCGAACGAACTGGTGCTTTAGTGGATCCCAATCTGCTCCAAACTCAGAGTATGCAACTCAAATTGAGGTTAACAGAATTGGAGGAAAAGGCTTTTATTTTGGCCGGCGAACCCTTCAATCTTGCTTCTCCAAAGCAACTAAGCCATATTTTGTTCGAAAAACTAAAGTTACCAATTCTCAAAAAAACTTCAAAAGGTGCCCCATCTACAAAAGAAGAGGTGCTTCAAGAGCTGGCGTTAGACTACCCCTTACCCGTTTTGCTTCTTGAGCATCGAGGTTTGGCTAAGTTAAAGTCGACATATACAGATAAACTTCCTAATATGATCGATCCATGCTCGGGTCGTGTTCATACGTCCTACCATCAGGCTGGCACAGCTACCGGCAGGCTGTCATCTTCTAATCCTAATCTTCAGAATATTCCAATAAAAACCAAGGAGGGTCGGCGGATTCGTGAGGCTTTTGTTGCGGCCCCTGGACACAAGATCGTTGCGGCGGATTATTCGCAAATCGAGCTAAGAATTATGGCGCATTTATCCAAAGACATTGGTTTGATGAACGCTTTTTTGAGTGGTTCAGACGTCCATCGTCTCACGGCTTCTGAGGTTTTTGATTTGGATATCGACGATGTAACCGATCAACAGCGCAGAAGTGCCAAAGCTATTAATTTTGGTCTAATCTATGGCATGTCAGCATTCGGTTTGGCCAAACAGTTATCTATTTCACTCTCAGAGGCAAAAAAATACATTGGAAAGTATTTTAAGCGTTATCCGGGTGTCCAGGACTATATGGAAAATATTCGCAAGCAAGCTGCTTCCAAAGGCTTTGTGGAAACGATATATGGTCGAAGGTTATATCTTCCAGAAATTAACTCCAGGAACAGTAACCGCCGTCAGGCGGCTGAGCGAACGGCAATTAATGCTCCCATGCAAGGGACGGCAGCAGATATAATTAAAATTGCAATGATTTCTACCGATGATTGGTTGTGCTCCGAAAGACTGAGCAGTCGTATTACACTGCAAGTTCATGATGAACTTGTGCTTGAAGTGCCAGATGTTGAAATAGATCTTGTCAAAGCGGGCCTAAAATATCGCATGGAAACAGCAGCGAATTTAGACATACCTCTGCTGGTTGACGTCGGGGTTGGAAGCAACTGGAATGAGGCTCATTAGCGCCCCTTGTGCAAAAGACTAACTAAAAATTTACAGTTGATTTGGAAATTTTTGCCAAAGACGGAACTAATTCAAACAAATTAGCATTAATAATAAGTACGTGCAGTTTAACCTATATCTCCCCAGCTGATGCGTGCAAATATTGAGCTCTCTGCAGCATACCCCGATAAGTTTTTGTCGGGGTTTTTTTCATCTTATCTCGACTTAAATATCAACTGATAAATTGTCAAACCAGATGTTCAGAGTGCGCTTGAGCTGCTCTAAGCCAATTTTTTTTCGGGCTGAAAATACTTGTAGAGAGAAAAGGAGACTCTCTGGATCCAGTAATCTGATATGTTGTTCTGCCTTGATTTGAATTTCTTTGCACTTCATCCGACTCAATTTATCTGATTTGGTGAGCAATATGTGCACAGGTAGGGATATAGATTTTGCCCAAATCAACATTTGTTTATCGTAATCAAGAAAAATGTGTCGGATATCTATTAACAAAACAAGTCCAACAAGACATTTTCTAAGTTCAAGGTATTCCATAAGGTGATGATCCCACTTTCTTTTTTTAGCTTTTGATACCTTAGCAAATCCGTAACCCGGCAGGTCAACGAGCTTTTTGAGTGGTTCAATCGTAAAGAAATTGATTTGTTGAGTTCTGCCGGGAGTTTTGCTGGTGCGAGCAAGGCCTCTGACTCCAGTTAATGTATTGATAGCGCTCGACTTACCAGCATTGGATCTGCCAACAAACGCTATTTCTGCGCCGCTATCAGGAGGGCAGTGTTTTAGTGATGGTGCGCTGATGCTAAACGTTGCTGCACTATAGTTCGTGACAGGTGTGTGCATAAAAAAGCGCCTTTAAGGCTTAAGAGCGTGTAAATTATGGTGTACAATATTCGAACTCCGTATATTCGCCTATTAACCCATAGAAATAAAATTTTTCACAGTACCAGATTGAAAATGGTTGACAGAAGGATGACTTAAATGCGCGTGAGCGTTGTGCTAATTATGTTTTGTATCGCCTTTCAAGTATTTGCGAAAGGCGATGTGGAATCCGGTGCCGCTAAAGTGGCGGCGTGTGCTAGTTGCCATGGGAATGATGGAAACAGCATGGTGCCCGTGTGGCCTAAATTGGCTGGAATCGGCGAAAAATATATTTTCCAGCAATTGCTGCTCATAAAGAACAAAGAGCGAGTCATTGTTGAAATGACGGGGTTGTTGGATGCTTCGACTGAACAAGATCTTTGGGACATGGCTGCATACTATAACAAACAAGGGCGTTCGTTGTCCGGCGCAGAAGAAATTAAGCTTGTAAATGTAAGCGATCCATCTGAAGCGTTGGCTATGGGGGAAAGGGTTTATCGCGCGGGCAACTTGAAAAGTGGCGTTGCCGCATGTACCGGCTGTCACGCACCGTCTGGTGCTGGGAATGGTCCAGCAGGATACCCGGCTCTTGGGGGACAACATGCGGATTACATAGAGAAACAACTGCTAGCCTACCGAAGAGGGGAGCGGAGAAGCGGTGCAAATGCTCAAATAATGCAAGGAGTTGCACAATATTTGAGTGATGATGAGATTAAAGCTGTAGCTAATTACATTGCTGGCCTTAACTAACAGATGCTTTAAAGGAGATCTTTTAAATATGGCATTGTTTTCTAGATTACTTGTTGCGCTTTGCTTTTTCCCTATTTATATATATGGAGAGACAAATCCTCAATACCAGCTGGACGTCCATTACGAACTGCTGCCTCAGGCAATTAGGACGACTGATCCAGCAAAGATAGAGGTCAATGAGCTTTTTTCATACCATTGCGGGCATTGCTATAATTTCCAGGAAGCGATTCATGCATGGAGCAAGAATTTGGGAGACGACATCGATTTCCGACGGACACACGTAGTTTGGAATCCTTCTCTGGAAAACTATGCTAAAGCATACAATACTGCTTTAGTCCTCGGGACAGTTGACGCCGTTCATCAGCCTATCTTCGAAGCTATCCATATAAGAAAAAAAGATATAGACTCGCGAGAGACGTTGCAGGAAATTTTTGCTGCAAATGGGGTTGATGAGCAACGTTTTGAAAAAGTCTTCAACTCTTTTGGCGTCAAGAGTATGGTCAACCAAGGTCAGGCGCGTGTGCGTGGCTATCGCACGAAAGGCACACCCGAATTAGTTATAAACGGTAAATATCGAGTAACCACTGGTCTTAGCGGTGGTTTTGTCAATATGTTGAAGGTGGCTGATTTTCTAATTGAGAAGGAGCGATTAGGAACAAGGTAGATGCGAAATGCAGTGCAGCTCCTTTGGTTGCCATTTTATTCCATAAATTGCCATGAGCGTTCCCAAGACACACGCGATAGTACCTGCCATTAACTAGTGTAAGTTTAGAAGGTTTTTTTGTTAACAAAATGCGACCTAAATTAAAACCTCAAAACCCTCATTTTTCCTCCGGGCCCTGTTCTAAGAGGCCTGGTTATGATGTGAGAAATCTCGATTTGTCAACTTTGGGTAGATCTCATCGATCAAGTATAGGTAAATCGGCTCTCCAGCTCGCTTGCAGACGTACTTCGGAAATCTTAGGGCTTCCCAGCGGCTATCGAGTAGGCATTGTTCCAGCATCGGATACTGGGGCAATGGAAATGATTATGTGGTCGACTTTGGGTGCACTTCCAGTAGATGTTTTTGCTTGGGAATCCTTCGGTAAGGATTGGCTGAACGACATTACCAATCAACTTTGTTTGGATGCTGTATCTAGTTTTACAGAGGATTATGGTGAACTCCCAGATTTAACCAGAGCGAATCCAGCGCATGATGTAATATTCACTTGGAATGGAACGACATCAGGAGTTTGTGTCCCGAACGCAGACTGGATAAGCAGTAGCCGAACAGGCTTAACAATCTGTGACGCTACGTCCGCCATTTTTGCTATGCCGATGTGTTGGGAAAAGCTTGATGTGATTACATACAGTTGGCAAAAGGTTCTTGGGGGTGAGGGAGCCCATGGTATGCTAATACTAAGCCCCAAGGCCGTAGAGCGTCTGCAAACATATACCCCTCCTTGGCCCATTCCTAAAATCTTTCGTTTGACGAAAGGAGACCAACTAAACGAAGGGGTTTTTAAGGGAGCTACCATAAACACACCTTCCATGCTTTGTGTCGCGGATTATTTAGATGCGCTTGATTGGGTGGAATCAATCGGCGGTTTAGATGGAGCGATCAGCAAATCTAAAGAAAATTTGGGCGTAATAAAAAAGTTTGTGAACGAAACCCCATGGGTTAGTTTCCTAGCAAAGGATGAGAAAACCATTTCCAGCACCAGTGTTTGCCTAACGCTAGATTTAGATGCTCAGAAAATATCTCAAATGGTGAATCTTTTAGAGCAAGAGGCAGTAGCATTCGATATCGGAGCTTACCGTGATGCGCCACCTGGTCTGCGTATATGGTGCGGCGCGACAATTGAGAAGCTCGACCTAGAGGTGCTGATGGAATGGATTCGATGGGCACATGCTATGGTAAAAGGATAACGAGCGAGACTATCATGTACAAAATTCGCACTTACAACTCGATTTCTCCGAAAGGTTTAGTACGTTTTCCAGAGGACCGCTATAAGGTTTCAGCTGATTGCGATCAGCCAGAAGGAATCATATTAAGAAGTCAAAAACTTCATGACGCAGATATACCGGCAAGTTTGTTGGCTGTTGCAAGGGCAGGCGCCGGCATTAATAACCTTCCAGTTGATCGATATACAGCGCAAGGAATAGTAGTTTTTAATACTCCAGGAGCCAATGCCAATGCAGTCAAGGAGTTAGTGGTAGGCGCATTAATGATGGCCTCAAGAAACATATATGGCGGTATGAACTATGTTCAAGAATTGACTCATATTGAGGACAGTATCGAATTGAGCAAGCTTTTAGAAAAAGAAAAAAAACGTTTTGCTGGTGCCGAGATTCGAGGAAAGACACTAGGAGTAGTTGGTCTGGGTGCAATTGGATCAATGATAGCCAATCTTGCCCTGGATCTGGGAATGGAGGTGATTGGCCATGACCCAGCAATTTCTGTAGAAGCAGCATGGCAGCTATCAAGAAACGTTGAGCGAATAGATAGTTTAGATCTATTGCTGGCTCGTGCTGACTTCCTGACTTTGCATGTGCCGGCGATTCCGGAAACCCATCAGCTCATCGACGCTTCCGTTCTATCGCGTATCAAACCAACAACCAAGATTCTTAATTTTGCGCGAGAAGAGGTTATATGCCTAGATGCTATTTTAGAAGCATTAGATAATGGTAATCTAGCCGGATACGTAACCGATTTCCCCGATCCCAAACTTTTGGGCCGAGATAATGTGCTTCTAATGCCTCATATTGGAGCAAGCACTTTAGAAGCTGAGGAAAACTGCGCAGTTATGGCGGTCTCACAACTGATGGATTTCCTCGAAAACGGCAACATCGTTAATTCAGTGAACTTTCCTCCTACAAAATTAGCCAGGAGGGCAGGAAATAGGATTACCTTCAGCAACCAAAATGTGCCCAAAGTGCTTGGGAATGTTTTGGCCATTTTGGCTGACGATGGCTTAAATGTTATTGATATGGTCAACAAAAGTAGAAGCGATATAGCTTATAACATCGTTGACGTTGAAGGTGATTTAGATTCATCTTTGAGCAGTAAAATTGGGTTAGTAAGTGGTGTCAAAGGGGTAAAAATATTTTCACCCATGGAGTAGCTGAGTAGCTTGGAATTTTAGGAGGGTGATGTAATCGTGTTTAGTCTAGCTTCCTAATTCAAAAACTGTTAGTTTAAGAGCGTTTTTTGGGGTTAATTTTTGTACCCGATTACGTTAGCAAGTTAACACTTACTAACTCTTATCTCACATAATGCTGGCGACTCTCGTAAATTTTTTTTCACTCAATAAGGCTTAATTCGAACTGAATTAGTTGGAATTTTGTTTACTATTTTTTGGTTCAAAAAGTTCAAGTCTATCTGGCAACTAGGCCTTAAATTTTGTTAAATTTCAGTTGCAGTTAGTGATATTGTTATCGAAACCCCGGAATTAAGGAATTAGGATAATATTCCGAACATTTTTGCGGAAAGCAAACAAGGGAAAGAAATCTCAGCATCAATTATAAAGTGGTCATTGCTCGTTTTTTAGTCGGGTTTATTTGAAGAGATTCATATAAACTGTGAGTGTTAATAAAGTGTTTTGCAGTCGGAGTATTAAATGGGAAACGCGCTGCCCATTATTGTGGGTTTTGGAGGTTATAACGCAGCTGGGCGAAGTTCATCCTTCCAGTCTTACAAACGAATGATTCTGGAATCACTGCCAGAGGTTGAGCAAGTGAAAACCCTTGCGGGTTTGGGCTGCCTCATGGGTTTGGTTAAGCGGAATGGCGATCAATATTCGAATATGGAAGGCAAAAATCTGACTGCCAAAGAAGTAGCTCATCATTATAGTGCGGCTATTTTGGATGGCACTATGGTCAGAAAGATAGAATTGTTTAATCCGGACAAGGTTGCTGGGCACAAAAAAATAGAAATTAGTGCTCAAAATGGCGACGAAATTATTTTTTCGTTACCAAAAAGGGATTTGCCAAATGATTTGCCTGAGGGTTGGGTAATCGACGAGCAGGTGGATGGTAAAGTGCAAATTCGAACAAAAAACACCTCCGGCTTTTTAGTCGAGTCTTCCTACGAGCTGGTGTCGAAGGCTGCGGGGCAATTACCAACAGGATTTAAACCAGCAGAGCATTACAACTCTCGATTCCATCCGCGAGGCCTCCAAATGGCTCTATTGGGTTCGAGCGATGCACTTCATTCCACAGGACTTGATTGGAAAGAAATTATGTCCAGTGTTCGACCGGACGAGATCGGGGTATATTCGTCCAGCGCCCTCAGTCAAATCACTGACGACGGATTTGGTGGCTTATTGCAAGCGCGTCTGCGAGGCAATCGAACAACAGCCAAGCAGCTTCCGCTAGGGCTAAATACAATGCCGGCAGATTTCATTAATGCCTATGTACTTGGCAGTGTAGGCCATACTGAGGCTACTACTGGAGCGTGCGCGACCTTCCTATATGTTTTGCAAGCCGCGATTCGTGATATTCGGAGCGGTCGACGACGCGTTGCAGTTGTCGGTAATGCTGAAGCGGGAGTAACGCCTGAAATATCGGAAGGGTTTGCAAATATGGGGGCACTTGCTGACGACGATAACTTGTGCAAATTGGATGGCACTAGGATGCCAAATCATCGATTTGCCAGCAGGCCATTTGCTGAGAATTGTGGTTTTGTGCTATCCGAGTCGACGCAATATCTAGTCCTTATGGATGATGCATTGGCAATTGAATTAGGAGCAGACGTTTTTGGTGCTATACCTGAAGTTTTTATTAATGCAGACGGAATTAAAAAATCTGTGTCGGCTCCCGGTATTGGAAATTACATTTCGTTTTCAAAGGCTATTGCTGCGGCAACTAGAGCTCTGGGAGAAGAGAGTGTAAGAAATCATAGTTTTGTCCATGCTCATGGGTCAAGCACCCCGGCTAATCGAAGGACTGAGTCTCACTTAATAGATCGGATTGCAAAAACTTTTAATCTGTTTGACTGGCCAGTGACAGCTACCAAATCTTTTGTTGGACATTCTCTATCTGCAGCCAGCGGAGACCAGCTTGTTTCTGCGCTAGGAACCTTTAGGTACCATATCATACCCGGTATTAAAACAATCAAAGAAGTGGCTTCTGATGTTTTCCAAGAACGAGCGATTTTTCCTCTGAAAGATTTAGATGTAAGTGATCGTCAAATGCATGTTGCCTTCATTAACTCCAAGGGATTTGGTGGCAATAATGCTACGGCGGTTGTAATCTCACCTATCCGCGCAGATTTAATGTTAAAAAGTCGTCATAAAGAAAATTTTGATAAGTATCTGTTGCTTCGTGAAAAGACCCGTTGCCAAGCTGAGGCGTACTCAATTAGAGCGGATTTTGCGGAACTGGACGTCATTTATCGCTTTGGGGAACCTCTAATTGACGAAAGCAAGATTTCTATGAAGTCCGATGGAATAAGCGTTCCGGGTTTTTCAAAAGAGGTTTTGTTTGATACCAAAAATCCATGGGCGGATATGTGAATTCCAATTTCAGAGCGCGTCGGACCGAAATTTTTCGAATGCTGCTAAAACCTCTGCATCTATTATGCGGCCTTGACGCAAACGAGATATGCTATTGCTCTTTCCAGAGCTAAGAATCTCTTTATGGATTAGCAATGTTCCTCCATGGATTCCTATTAACCTGTTGTCATTCGTATCAATAATTAACGCGCCAGAGGATCCCGGGCCTGCTGGACAATTATGCAATATCAATGACTTGTTGGTAAAATTTGGACTTTCAATAGACTCACATGCCTCAGAAACTTCGATTTGGTTCGTTGTACTGTTGTATGCAATTATTCGTAGAGTTTGAGAGGGGTCCACTCTTTTCACATTAGTTCTTTTTGTGGAGAGATGGAAAGCGGATTGATAGAGCTTCCGTGTAAGCGCAACGAACGCTAAGTCAGTTTCACTTTGTTTAACTGTGTCTAGATCATAAGGAGAGTAGCCATATGTAGATATATCAGCGAATGGAACTTCTTGGAGTCGCATGTTGTTGGGCCTATAGCTGCATCTTTCAAACAAGCCTTTTGATGATTCATCAAAGATCACATGCGCTGCGGTGATTATAATAGAATGCTGCCGAGCAGACCTATATATATGTAGGCCACTTCCTCTAACAAAACCATCACAGAATATTGTGCCGCTCGCTGCTAATATCGTTTCCTCTATGTTTTTTGGCGAGGAGCAAAAGCCGGCCTTAGCCACAAACAGAAAAAAAAATCCGAGAGGCACTAAAAGCAACCTTGCGCACAAATACATTTATGAGAGATCTCCGTGTGCTGATTGGA
>NZXB01000076.1 GCA_002701765.1 Porticoccaceae bacterium | reverse complement strand
ATTTTACGTCGCCAAAGTGTCCAGTTTTCCGGTGTATGAATTTCGGTTAATGCCCGAGATGATTCAATATAGATCATAGCTTTTGGAAGCAACCACTGCCAAGTTTCCAGATTTTGGCATAATTCGGCGATTGGATAGGTGTTGAAGGGGGGATCGAGAAACACAATATTAGCAGGTTGAACCGCAGGTTTTGCAATGAGCCGACAACTGTCGCATTCCAAGAGAGTCAAATTTTGAGCATCAAGTTGATCACTGTTGTATCTTAGCCATTCAACTGATTGAGGGTCATTATCGATCGCTAGGCAAGATTTGGCTCCACGTGACAGTGCCTCAAGGGCGAGAGCGCCACTACCGGCAAATAAGTCGATACAATGCGCCCCCATTATCTCTGAATTAAGCCAGTTGAAGAGTCTCTCCCGCGTTCTATCTCCACTGGGCCTGAGACTAGTGGTGGGTGCAAAACGCAATTGCCTCCTGCGCCACTTGCCCCCGATGATACGAATGCTCTTTGAATTTTTAATACTAATCGCGTCAGGTTTTTTTGTAGATTTTGCCATCTGGTATCTTCAGTTTTATGGTTTTTGTTGATCTAAATGTTAGGATACACCAACTTTTGTCTTGGTATAGCATCAGCGTGATGCTATCTATTGTTGGTGGTCAGGCTAGGAAAAAAAAGTGAACAAACTTAAGAGTTCTTCTTTTGATCGATCAGTCGCCTTGAAAGATAAAGCTATGACTAATGATTCTTCAATTAAGTTACAGGTTCGAATGCGGGAGGCGCTAAAACGAACGGGCCAAGGCTTGGCTGCACTATTTGGCAGAGCAAAGCAAATTGATTTGGACTTGCTTGAGGAACTTGAGATTGAGCTTCTAACTTCTGATGTGGGTGTAACAGTCACCGATAAGATAATGATGCGGTTGACAAGGTCGGTGGGAAAGCGAGATCTGGCAGACCCTCAAATAGTTAGGTCGACGCTACGCAGTATCCTATTGGAGATACTCAGNTCGTGCGAGCGACCAATGTTACTGGACNANAANGTGGGNCCCNCGATGATTCTNGTTGTTGGAGTGAATGGCGTTGGTAAAACCACAACCATTGGNAAATTGNCCCATCGGTTTCAGCGGGAGGGNAAATCCGTAATGNTAGCAGCGGGTGATACATTTCGNGCGGCTGCTGTTGAGCAACTTCAGGTGTGGGGGCAAAGTCNAGACGTGCCTGTGGTNGCTCAACCTACTGGTGCTGACAGTGCGTCGGTGATTTTTGACGCGNTGGAGTCCGCTCGATCAAAAAANATAGATATTGTGATTGCAGATACCGCAGGGCGATTGCACAATAAAACCAATTTGATGGAAGAGTTGGCGAAAGTGATCAGAGTGNCCGCNAAGGTGGACCCNTCTGCGCCACATGAAGTTCTTNTGGTATTGGACGCAACGACNGGACAGAATGCTCTGTCGCAGATGGCAGAGTTCGAGACGATTGCAGGTGTTTCGGGAATAGCACTCACTAAGCTAGATGGAACTGCTAAGGGAGGGNNAATTTTCGCGTTAGCTGAGCAACANAAAGTTCCAGTTCGGTTCATAGGTGTTGGCGAAGGNANAGAGGATCTCCGACCTTTTNTCGCCAAAGATTTTGTTGANGCCTTGTTACCTCCAATCATGGTTGGGAACAANACATGATAGAATTTGATAATTTGAGTAAGCGTTATGAAGGTGGCTTTGAAGCGCTGAGTAAGATCTCTTTTAAAATGGAAGCAGGTGAGATGGCTTTNCTTACGGGACGATCGGGTGCTGGAAAAAGTACTTTACTGAAACTTTTGATGCTGATGGAGCGGCCCTCATCAGGTAATCTATTAATCAATGGTAAAAACTTAAATCAACTAAGGAAAGCGCAGGTCCCGACTTACCGGCGGCAACTTGGCGTGGTATTTCAAAATCATCGACTCCTAATGGACCGCTCTCTTTACGATAACGTGTCGCTCCCACTGCAGGTCTCTGGTTACCCCAGAGCAGAGATGAGTAGGAGAGTAAGAGCGGCATTAGACAGCGTGGGTTTGTTGGAACGAGAACAATTGAAACCTGTGGAGTTGTCTGGTGGTGAGCAACAGCGGATCGGTATTGCTCGTGCCATTGTTCATAAACCGAGAATTCTGTTGGCAGACGAACCTACGGGAAATTTAGACCCGCAGTTGTCAGCAGAAATAATGGCGTTATTTAGACGATTTCAGACGGTAGGCGTTACAGTTCTTATTGCCACGCATGATGTGTCGTTAATCAACCGAATGCGATTACGAATTCTTCGCTTAGATAATGGCACTCTCGCTGAGGATAGTGGAAGACGTGAGAAAGACTCGGAAGGATAATAGAGATAGGAGAAAATTCGTTATTGATAACAATGCAACACGCGTAAAGGGACGATGGCGTGGCGAGCTGGCGAACCATCAGCGAACTATACTTGATTCGTTNCGAGATCTGTCGACCGAGCCATTGCAATCACTCATAACAGTATTGGTTATTGCTATTGCGCTGGCTTTGCCAGGTGCTTTGTATCTTGCGGTTGAAAACTTGGAACGATTGGGCGGCGATATAGAAGCCTCGACGCAAATCACAGTATTTGTTGATTTGGATGCAAGCCAATACGCTATATCTGAACTTGAGAGCCAGTTGCAAACCCTAACCGGGGTGAAGCGAATTACTTTTATCTCTCGAGCAGAGGCTCTGACAGAGTTTCAAGAGCTATCCGGGTTTGGGAGTGCTTTGGACGCTATGGAGGATAGTCCGCTACCGCCTATTTTTGCCGTGCAACCTGATAGCGTTGAATTCGATCGGGCTGGAGAGATCGCTGCTCAGATTGAGAAATTTGAGAATGTCGATTTGGTAAAGGTGGATATGCAATGGTTAGAAAGACTTCGATCTATGCTTGAAATTGGTCAAAAATTGATCACGGCACTTGGTATAACTCTGGGCTTGGGTGTTTTATTGGCAGTGGCTAGTACAATTCGTTTGGCAATTCAAAGTCGGACAGACGAAATTATAGTCATCCGACTGGTGGGGGGCACGGATTCTTACATACGCAGGCCATTCCTATATACTGGTTTGATTATTGGATTAACTGGAGCATTGATAGCAGTTCTTTTTTTATCTTTCTCCGTTATTTGGTTGAATGTTTCAATCGAAAATCTGGCCAGTCTATACGAAAGTCGCTTTTCGCTTCACAATTTGAGTTTTCGTGGGTTTCTTGGCGTTATAGGAATAGGCTCGGCGCTTGGGTTGCTAGGTGCTTGGTTTGCTGTTGAAAAACATCTGCAGAGCATTGAACTTTAGATTTAAAAAAAACGTAGTAGCTTCATAACTTCACGAAATGTGTTAAAATTGATTGTAAGCTAAAGTGTGATTATTGAATTTCGGAGTGAATTCGTTGCGTAAAGATCTATTATCAATGGAGTGGATGGCACCTGGAGCGAACTTGAATGCTTACATTCAAGGGGTCTCTGCAGTGCCCATTTTGTCTTTGGATGATGAGAGAAATTTAACTGAAGCGTTATATTATCAGGAGGACTTGGATTCGGCNCGGAGGCTCGTGCTGTCACACCTNAGATTCGTAGTGCATATTGCGAGGTCTTACTCTGGCTATGGGCTGCCTCTTTCCGACCTGATACAGGAGGGGAACGTAGGTCTAATGAAGGCGGTGAGGCGGTTTAATCCNGAGAAGGGTGTTCGAATGGTTTCGTTTGCCGTTCATTGGATTAAAGCAGAAATCCATGAGTTTATATTACGCAACTGGCGAATCGTCAAAGTCGCCACTACCAAAGCACAGCGTAAGTTGTTCTTNAATCTGCGAGGAGCTAAGAAAAAGCTTCAATGGTTAAGTGAGCGGGAAGCTAAGGCCGTGGCTGAGGATCTGGGTGTTGAGGTAAAAGAGGTTTTGGAAATGGAAATGCGTCTCACAGCGCGTGATGCCACCTTTGATGCGACTCCAGATGATGACGAAGATGGGACGCCTATCGCGCCAATATATTTTCTACAGGATTCAGATGCCGACCCTGCAAGAATTGTTGAGCGTAATGAGCTGGCGCTAGACAATAGNACTCGATTGGGGGATGCATTTGCNTCATTGGACAAGCGTAGTAAGGACATTCTGCAGCGTCGCTGGTTAGATGACACCAAATCTACTCTACATGATTTGGCCCTTGAATATGGGGTGTCTGCAGAGCGTATTAGGCAATTGGAGAAGAATGCGATGAAACGTGTTCGAACCCTGATGCAGAATTAGATTNTTTCGCTAGTTTNTNANTCGATTCAAANTGGTTNNCTGATTCCTTTAAAGCGCTATTTNTTTTCTTTAAGTTTACNCGCAAACTTGATTTANTANNGCCAATTGTCGATCCTAACACATTGANTTTGAGNTAGTAGCCAAANTGNTTANCGAATGCTTAAATCAGATGGAAATAAAACCAGAGTATCGAAAAAAATCTATTCGTAGCTATGTCCTGCGTTCGGGAAGGATTACCGATTCTCAACGTAAAGCGTTCGAAACGCATTGGTCCTCCTTTGGACTGGAGTTGGGTAGCGGAAAATTAGACACGGAATCTACTTTCGGCTCAACTGCAGTTTTAGTAGTTGAGATAGGGTTTGGAATGGGAGATTCGTTGTTAAAAATGGCTNAAGCATCGCCANATCAACATTTTATAGGCATCGAAGTCTACTCGCCTGGTGTGGGAAGTTTAATGAGGCGGGCACAAGAAATCGGGTTAAAAAACTTACGTGTATATCTGGCGGATGCCAATGATGTGATTGAAGAATGTTTTAACGAAAATACAATAGACAGAATTCAATTATTTTTTCCTGACCCATGGCATAAGAAGAAACATAATAAGCGTCGTATCGTCACGCATAACTTTGTTCAATTGGTGCGAAGTAGGTTGAACCTGGACGGTGTTTTTCATATGTCCACTGACTGGAAAGCATATGCAGAACAGATGCTAGAAATAATGGAGCAATCGGATGGATTTTCAAACTGCGCTGGAGCGGGTAAATTTTCAGTAAAACCTAATTATCGGCCATTGACTAAATTCGAGATAAGGGGTGAGCGTTTGGGTCATNATGTCTGGGACTTAGTCTTTAAGCGAATTTCATAACGCATTAAAAGGGGTGGTGTCGGGAGAACCTCTAACAAGGACGGAGATTGATCGTTATTCCGGAAGGAATGACATACAATGCGAGTCTGATCTTACCTAAAGCAGATTACTTGAACTTTTTAAANATNTATCTCAGGGTTGAGTTTTATATTCNCGTAAATATCGGAGAAAGATATGCNTACACATAAAAAATGGATGCTTGGATTGGTGTTTCTTCTGAGTGCTTGTGATCAGGTTAAAACGGATCCGGGTAATGATTTAAATGATGCGTCCTTTAGCCTAGAAAACCAAACCCAGCGAATGAGTTATATATTCGGAATGGACAGCGCCCGCAATATCAAATCCATGGAGATAGATTTCGATNTNCAAGCTTTTGAGCAGGGCTTTTCCGACGGCTTGAAGGGTGTTGAACCAAGGCTTGATAGCGACGATATCGCAAAAACCATCNAGGTGTTCCAAACCCTTATGACAGAAAGACGTGANGAACAAGCNAGACAGCAAGAGGAGGCTCNAGCACTGCANTCNNAAGCCAACANGGCAGAAGCCAAAGAATTTCTCGAANAAAATGCAATTATGCCTGGAATTATTACAACTGAGAGTGGTTTGCAGTATAGGATTATCACCGATGGAAGCGGAAAAAAGCCGACGGACATGAGTACAGTTGAGGTCCATTATGTCGGTCGTTTGCTTGACGGCACTGAATTTGATAGTTCATTAAAACGCGGCGTTCCCGCTCAATTTGGAGTCACGCAAGTGATTCCCGGATGGACTGAGGCACTTAAATTGATGACGGAAGGCTCTAAATGGGAGTTATTTATACCAGCTGATTTAGCATATGGCCCGGGTGGACAAGGGCTTATTGGTCCTAACGCAATGTTAATATTTGAAGTAGAACTGCTGCAATCCAACATAAGTCAGTAATGCATGGCATGGTCCGTATCAAAGAGGGCTTGGATAATTCCGAGTCGTCTTTTAACGAACAAAAGTTTAAATAATCGTTTTTAATTTTCGTTNGAACTGGAGATAGCTTGGCGTACTAGTGCAATGACTTTATCTTCTAATTCGAACCGTTTCGCTAGTTCCTCTCCCAGAATGGAGAGGTCTGCTGTGAGTGTGGCCAAGTCATCTGTAGCGAGATACTTATCGTTAAAGTCTAGAAAATGATCTGTGGTCAATTCTACTNGTTTTGTTAAATCACCTAGTAGGTTATTCGATNNTTCTTTACTAAAAAGGTTTTGTGATTGGTTAACTTTTTCGAACACCTCAAAGTGGACGCGAGATAAATAGTCAACCATGGCNTGGCAAAATTCTCTTAACGATTCTCGGTGCATGGTGTTTTGAGCGCTAAACGGTTTTACATTGGCTAGATCTCCATACTTAGCTAATAGCAGTCTACGCTCCTCAAGCCACTGACCAACCAAGTTGATTATTGGCTCTATGNTTGCCTTTTCGGACTGATCTGTCATCANAATATTTGCGCGTTCGGAGAGATTTAANTGAGAATAGTCTATTGCTTTTTGTCTTGCAATAAGAAGAAGCGGATCGTTCGCCGGATTTTTATAATAGTACTACTCTTTTCTTAACAACTGATACATACTTAGAGCCANCAACATTATGCAGCCAATCAACACCCAGCCGGGGATGCTAAGACCCAAAAATAGCCATTGCACTTCGGAACAGTTGCCGTCGCCGCTCAANAGGATGGTGATGATCTCGCTAGCAGAAAATGCTTCAAAAACATATTCAACTGGAGGGCCACAGGATGGAATTTGGTCTTCGCTAAGGCTCTGAAGCCACAATTGCTTCATCGCAAAAAATGCTCCTCCCATAGCGAACATACAGCTCAGACTGGCGTAAATAAATCTTGGGAGGCCGAAATTGTTATGTATGGCAGCTAGCAAAAATAGCAAGCCTGAGGCGGTAACAAAAAACCGCTGTGTAATGCATAGATAACAAGGCTTCAGTCCTAAGTGCTCTTGGAGGTATAAAACGGCGAAAAGGAGNNCCATTCCGCATCCGAGAGCCGTGATTAGATTAATAATTCGGTAACTGAGAGCATTCATATGTGCTTGGCGGTGTAATGTGTTCTCATTGATCGTAATATTGGGATAAATACTGATCGAAAGTCAATATGTCATGTTTTTCTATGTTTANCTGTTCGGCTATTGAGTTTTGAGCTAACTTNGAATATTTTTCNATGGTGCCTTCGTCTAGNTTTTGCTTTAAAAAATAATCGGTGTGTTCCTTAGCCATCCGTATNCCAAATTCTTGATGGCTTTCNTTATTTGAGCGCAATTGCTCAAGAATCATTGCTGAGGGTGTCTTACTACTATCTAGGATCCTACTTTCCATTTCATTGATTGCTTTGGCATAATCTGTGCTTTGATGNGCGCGATCCATAAGATTAGCAATAGGTTTTATTTGCTCCAAAATTTGCTGACCCCAGTCGCTTATTGTTAGTCGTAAATTTTCTTTTCTCAAACAGAGCGAGCTATCTCTGCCTCGGTAGACCGTTGCATCGTGGTTGAAAGCAATATCAGATTGCTCCTCAATACTTGAGTAGGGGCTGTCTGATAACAGGCAATATAATAAAAACACGTCTAAAAAATGAATTGTCTGCTTGTCAATTCCATTTGGCAGGAATGGATCGAGGTCTAAACAGCGAATTTCGACATATTGGATGCCTCGATCTTTAAGTGCATGAAGCGGCGGTTCGCCCGACTGGGACACACATTTGGGGCGAATCACGCTGTAGAACTCATTTTCGATTTGTAACAGATGGGTGTTTAGCTGAAGATACTTAGAATTTGGATCTNTCTTGCCGATTTTCTCATATGGNAAATANACNNGGTCGAGTCCTCGCCTAAGATCTGNNATATATTCATCNAGATAGTTATATTTTACACTNAGTGCAGCTTGGGCGGCACTTTGGTATCCAAGATCTCCCATGCGNAGCGAGGTTCCGAACTGACTGTAAAGGGTCTCCTGGTCGCTATTNAAGTGAGACAATTTTGGCGTTAACTGGTTTGTGAAACTGTGACTGGCTGCAGGGGAGGCGCCAAGAAGGTAGAGCAGCAGCCACGACTGCCGCCTGAAATTTCTTATTAGCGACAAGTAGCCGCTTGTTCTGAAGGCATCAATATCAATAGTGCTATTACAGGTCGTCATCAAGTGTCTCCAAAACCTATCAGAGACTGAAAAGTTGTAATGTATGCCGGCAATGACTTGCATCGAGCGACCATATCGATTTCCCAAGCCTACTCTGTAGATGTGTTTCATCTGACCAACATTTGAATCGCCGAAGTGAGCAATAGGTATCTGAGAATCATCGTCTATCACACATGGCATACTACTCACCCACAGCAACTCATCTGACAACCTCGTATAGGTATAGCGTTGGATTTCTTCAAGCTCTTCGAAGACCTCGTCAATACTCTCCGACGGTCTTGTTATGAATTCCAGTAGGGCTTCGGAGAAATCCGTAGTAATGGATGGATGAGTCAGTGCTGAACCGAGCTCTGAGAGGTGTTTTTTTTCCGACAAATATCCTTGTGGCGTAACCCGCAGATTCTCTTTCTCAAGACCCCTTTTT
>NZXB01000075.1 GCA_002701765.1 Porticoccaceae bacterium | reverse complement strand
ATGAGCTTTCTTAATGATTTCAGCCAATCTTTTAGTGCTATCGATCGGAGATTTGAAACGCTCACTAACAATCGCGGCTGATATTCGCCGAGCATATCTTTCACCACCGAGTTCTTTAATCACGGAGGCAATATCGTCCTTGCTAGCAGATTGAAGCCAATCAGCAGCTGACTCTCCTGCAGTGTTATCCATTCGCATATCTAGCGGGCCGTCAGTTTGAAAAGAGAATCCGCGATCAGGGCTTTCTAGCTGAGGCGACGATACTCCTAAGTCCAGAAGAATTCCGGACACAGGATCAAGTCTTTTGTCTTCTAGCAGCCTAGGTATACAAGCAAAGGATTCACGACAAAAACTTATCCTGAATTCCTGATTAAAACGGATTCGTCCGTCATCTATTGCTTCAGGGTCCTTGTCAATGGCAAGCACTGATCCTCGTTCCGACAACTTATTTAGAATCTCAAATGAATGACCGCCTCGTCCATAGGTGCCATCTACATATAGTCCATCTGTATCGGAAACCAGCGCCTCAACTGCCTCTGTTAGAAGAACTGGGATATGCTTACCCATCACAGCGGTGCTTTACCAAGAGAGTGTTTTAAGCGCATCTGACATCTTTTCCTTGTCTAGCAGCATCGAACGATAGTTTTCTTGCGATTTGTCTCTCTCTAGATTCCAATTATCCTCCGACCAAAGTTCCAGTCGCTGAGTTCGACCTACCAAAATTAGTTTTTTTTCAAATTCAGCATAATCTCGCAGTTCCTGCGGAATTAGCACCCTGCCGCTGTTGTCTATTTGTACATCTTTAGCCTGCCCCACTACAAATCTACTTAACATCTCTCCAAGCTCGTCAAATGCTGGCAAAGCTGCGACGTTTTCTTCAAACTTCCTCCAGGCAGGGAGAGGAGAAAGCGTTAAACAGGTCGATTTCATATCGATAGTAATAACAAGCTCCCCACCACAGATATTTTCGAGGACCACACGATAGCGCGTCGGAATCGCCATCCGACCTTTGGAGTCCATATTTATTGGATCACTACCTCGAAACAAATCTTANTCCTTAAAGCCCGTNAATTAAAAAATCCACTATTTGCCACTTTTANCCATTNATGAACACTATGGTTACAACAAATCAAAGTCAACCCCCAAAAAATGNGGAAAACTTTAGAAAAATCAGATAGTTCTGAGTTTAAGCGTAGCTTAGAGAATCAGTGTTATAGCNAGAATAAGAATAAACAATGTAAAACAGGGGAATGGCTTAACAACTTCATGTAAATTATAGATATGAGGCCTGAGTTAGACTAACATGNCGTAAAAAGAATTTTTTTATACTTTTTTGGAATATTAAATCCCGTTTTGGTCTGTGCAAGTACCGAGATTAGCACAGCATTGAGATNCCAAGCATTCNATGAGCCAACCTATAAGCCGGGTTCTGTCTAGGACAGTCATTCATCTGGGACGAGCGTCACCGCTTGCCTCTTGCGACCTACCCGTCTCCAGCGCGGGTCACGCCAAAGGAAACCTATTTGGTCTTGCTCCGAACGGGGTTTGCCCTGCCACCATTGTTACCAATAGCGCGGTGCGCTCTTACCGCACCCTTTCACCCTTACCTTATCGATAATAACATCTNAAGGCGGTTTGCTTTCTGCGGCACTNTCCGTAGACTCTCGCCCCCCAGGGGTTACCTGGCGTCCTNCCCTATGGAGCCCGGACTTTCCTCTGCAATATTCAAAATGGAAAACTATTGTCAAATCCAAAATCACAGCGACTGCCTAGTCNACTCANGTTGGAGTTTAACACACTTGTAATAGAAACTGTGGCGTCTGCACTTTTTTTGTGGCTTCGATACATCAGCTTTTTAATACATGTCCATCTGGCAACTGTTTAAATACCCACAAAGCAAGTTTATGACGCATATTGGGGTCGCTGATCTTGTCTTTAGCTAAGGGTTGAATAAGCTTATCCTCTACCAGAACGCGGTAAAGGAACTCCACTTTTAATTTCGCTGAGTCATGATCCTCAATTTCCCCATAACCCCGCTTTTCAGCATAGACTGACCCAACTTGCAATGCTTTTTTTAAAAGCTCATTTTCATGTTTTAATTTCACCATCGTGTACAACCATCAAAAGCATTCACCCAACAAACCTTCGAGCGTTGAAAAACAACCTCATCCACCCACTATTTTCACCCCAGTCATCCGGATGCCAAGAGTTTTGAACAGCTCGGAATACCCTTTCAGGATGAGGCATCATTAAAGTGACGCGCCCGTCCTCACTGCAAAATCCTGTGATACCATCAGGCGAGCCATTAGGATTTTCGGGATAATTTGTGGTGGTTTGCAATTTATTATCAATAAATCGAAGAGCCACTAGGCCAGTAGCCTCAAGTTGATTCTGTGCTTCCACCGATCGAAATTGAGCTCGCCCTTCACCATGAGCNATCGCTATAGGCAAATGCGATTCNGACATGTTTTCAAGCANGACCGAGGGACTCTTTTCAATTTTGACTAACGAAAAACGAGCNTCAAATTGCTCCGACAAATTCCGTTTGAATTCTGGCCAAAACTGCGATCCAGGNATTAANTCTCTCAGTTGTGACAACATTTGACATCCGTTACATACGCCCAAACCAAAAGTTTCAGAACGCCGAAAGAAATTTTCAAATTGATCTCGAGCCCGTGAATTGAAAAGGATTGTTTTAGCCCATCCTTGGCCAGCTCCCAAAACATCCCCGTAAGAAAAACCACCGCAAGCCACCAAGCCAAAAAAGTCATCAAGACTTACCCGACCAGCCAAAACATCACTCATATGGACATCCACAGAAGAAAACCTTGCTTTATCAAAGGCGGCAGCCATTTCAACATGCCCGTTTACACCTTGTTCTCGAAGAATTGCTACCTTGGGCCTAACTCCCGAGAGAAAGGCCGGCAAGANCATCTCATCCTGCGGATCATAGCTAAGCCCAACTGATAGTCCAGGATCATGGAGCAGAGCTTTTGAAAATTCTTCCTTAGCGCATTCGCTATTATCTCGAAGAGATGCCATCCTATATGAGGTTTCAGCCCATATTTGTTCTAACTTGCCCCGGGGTTCACTGAAAACTTGNGCTCCNTGGACNTTNATGCATATNAGGTCATCGTTNTTNANAGTACCAATGTCTTCAGCAGGCACTCCGGCTCCTCGGAAGCGCTTAATTATTTCCGAGCTATCCTCCGCAAGAACTTGAATTACTGCTCCAAGTTCCTCATTAAATAAGATAGGAATCAATTCAGGCGCATTCTGATTTATGTCGAGGGTGATTCCCACACGACCNGCGAAGGACATTTCAACCAGCGCCACCGCCAATCCCCCATCAGAACGGTCATGGTAAGCAAGAATATNACCCGACTGATTCAGATCTTGCAAAGTCTTAAAAAAGCCTTGTAATACGGTCGGATCCTCCAAATCTGGGCAGCTTTCACCCAAATGATTATTTACCTGAGCTAATATTGAGCCTCCCAAACGGTTAGCACCTTGACCGAGATCCAGAAATAATAATCGACTTTCGCCTTTATCGACGCGCAATTGCGGGGTCAAGGTTCTTCTCACATCGAGGACTGGGCTGAACGCACTTACAACAAGTGATAGCGGCGCAGTCACTGACTTGCTTTGTATCCCATCTGTCCAAATAGTACTCATTGACATTGAATCTTTGCCCACCGGGATGCTTATTCCCAAGCGAGGACAAAGCTCCATTCCNACGGCTTTGACCGTTGAANATAGCTTCTCATCTTCACCGGGGCTTCCAGCNGCGCACATCCAATTCGCAGAAAGACACACATCCGACAGTTTAGAGATTCGAGAAGCTGCGATATTAGTTATTGCTTCGCCTATGGCCATTCGACCAGATGCTGGAGCATTCAACAAAGCTATCGGAGTCCGTTCNCCCATCGCCATCGCTTCACCATAAAAACTATCGTAGCTGATCGTGGTGACGGCGCAATCAGCGACCGGCNCCTGCCATGGTCCAACCATCTGATCGCGAGCTACCATCCCACCTACGCTTCGATCTCCAATGGTAATCAAAAACTTTTTGCTGGCCACGGTGGGGTGACGAAGTACTTTGTCAAAGCTATCGTTAAGATCGAAAGAATCAGTTTGAAATGGTGTGGTTTGGGCCGTCAATGTAGCGGCTTCACGGTGCATTTTAGGAGGCTTGCCAAATAAGATAGACATCGGCAAATCAACCGTGGTAGCGTTGAGAAGTTTGTCATTTACCCGAATAGAACGGTCTTTCGTAGCTTCCCCCACTATGGCATAAGGGCATCGCTCCCTTATGCAGATCGCCATAAGCTTTTCTAAATTCTTTTCTGCCACTGCTAAGACATAACGTTCTTGAGCCTCATTGCACCATATTTCCATCGGCGACATGCCCAGATCATCATTGGGAATTTCTCTCAGTTCAAATCTTCCCCCTGCACCTCCATCTTTCACCAGCTCTGGCAAAGCATTTGACAAGCCTCCGGCCCCAACATCATGGATGAAGGCTATCGGGTTGTCTTCTCCAAGCTGCCAACACTGATCGATCACTTCTTGACACCGCCGCTCAATCTCTGGGTTTTGCCGTTGCACTGACCCGAAATCTAAGTCGCTATGACTGGTGCCAGATTTCATGGAAGAAGCCGCTCCGCCGCCCAGACCAATAAGCATAGCAGGTCCACCTATGACCAGAAGCTTGTCACCAAATTCAATGCTTTGCTTATGCACATGCTCCGCACGGATATTACCATGCCCCCCAGCAATCATGATTGGTTTGTGGTAACCGCGACGACGCCCATCAAAAGTCACTTCAAAACTTCTGAAATAACCACAAAGATTTGGTCGACCAAATTCATTATTGAATGCAGCCGCTCCGATTGGACCCTCAAGCATGATATCTAAGGCTGAAACAATGCGGTCGGGATACCCATACTCTTCTTCCCAACATTGCTTATAATCAGGCACGCAAAGATTGGAGACACTAAAACCCACCAAACCGGCCTTGGGTTTTGCTCCTAGGCCTACAGCCCCCTCATCGCGAATTTCTCCGCCAGCTCCAGTTCCAGCTCCCGCAAAGGGAGATATCGCGGTAGGATGATTGTGAGTTTCCACCTTCATGAGGAGATGGATAGATTCATGTTTGTAAGCATACTTCTTTGTGTGAGGGTCAGGAAAAAATCTGCCCCCTTGATTTCCTGCGATCACCGCCGCGTTATCTGAGTATGCAGAAAGAACTCTCTCCCCACCTTTTTGGGTGGTATTTCGAATCATATCGAAGAGCGAATTCTTTCGATTGACTCCATCTATTGTCCAGCTTCCATTGAAAATCTTGTGTCTACAATGCTCCGAATTGGCTTGGGCAAACATCATAAGTTCGGTATCGGAAGGGTTTCGTTCCAATCCTTGGAACGAGGATACCAAGAACTCAATTTCATCATCGGCAAGGGCCAATCCAAGATCCGCATTTGCTTTACTGAGAGCCGAGATACCACCGGTCAATACATCAATATGGGTATGGTTTGCTGGCGAACCGTGAGCAAACAATGCTGCTCCCTGAGCGGCAGAGTGCAACACCGTCTCAACCATTTGATCATGAATCAGGTCAACGACTAACTCTTTTTCGCCCGCCGAGGGTTCCGAAAAAAATGATATTTGATGCGCTATACCACGTTCGATGCGTCGCACCGCATTCAACCCGCAGTTATGAGCAATATCCGTAGCCTTGCTAGCCCAAGGGGATATAGTTCCAAGGCGAGGAACCACCAAGAAAAGCAGGCTCCCAGAGTTATCCTTAGTATAGTGCTCAGAGACGCCCAGCAGATCCTCAAGAATTTCTTTCTCATTAATCGAAAGCAGAGCTTCGTTATCAACAAAAAAAACATTATATACAGCTAGCGACTTTATATTGGGAACTTGAGTCCGCAATCTCAACAACAGCCGTCTATATCTGAACTCGGAAGTTAAAGACTCTCCGTAAAGAGTAATCATAAATATCCAACTCGCAAAAAACTTCTTCATTTTAGCTTAAAAAAAAAGCAAGTGCAGACTGGGTGTTTAAGAAAGACTACAATTTAAACCGATAAGGGAAAAAGCTGCACAAGCCCGCACTCTATTGAACATAACTAAACAGATCACTGCAAATGAGCGACCGAAAAAAGACAACCCTGACCAAAAACTACTTGATATTTTTGCCCGTGGCGCCTCTTATCTTCTTAATCGCCATCATTACGTTTGATAGAAAGACCGACCTTCAAGGACTGTCAGAAAAAGGCACAATAACACTAATGACAACCGTTAGCCCGATCACATATTTCCGGGATCAAAGTGGCCAACATGGTTTCGAATTCATCATCGCGAAGGCTTTTGCCGAGAGCCTTGGCTTGAAACTAAATGTTTTAGTAGTCGAGTCACTCCAAGAACTATTTTCTGTGAATCGTCGAGCAGCTGATTTTGTCGCCGCTAACATCCCTCAAAGTGAAGCTCTTAAGCGATCGCTCAAGGTTGCGATGCCGCACTATCAAGTAACTCAGCAACTGATATATGGAAAGAGCGGCCAAAAGCCTCTTGATCTGCAATCACTAAGCGGATCTTTAGCCACATTAAAAGGTTTTTCTCATAATCAAGAATTACATAATACACATAACTCTCAATTGTCTATAACCGAAATAGACTCTGCCAATAGCAGCGATCTTGTAAGGATGGTCCACGAGAACGAGGTAGACTTCGCGGTAGTGGATTCGCTAGCATATACGGTCACTCGACACATCTACCACAAAGCAAAGCTCGCGAAAATAAGCCTCGACTCTCAGAGCATATCGTGGTTTTTCCCTAAAGATAGCGATGACAGTCTGATAGAAGCCGCAAACAAGTTCCTCGAAGACTTTCGATCAACCGGCAAGCTAATCAAGCTCAAACGACGCCTTTTCTCCCATTCAAAGCGTTTCTCAGTTGCCAACTCAGAGACTTTAGAAAAAATGGTGTCAACCCGCCTCCCAAGTTACCAGGAAATGTTTAGAAAAGCCGGTAAGACTAATGATCTGGAATGGGAACTGCTGGCGGCGATAAGTTATCAAGAATCACATTGGAANCCGNAGGCTAAATCACCCACCGGCGTGCGNGGNATGATGATGTTAACCAAGCGNACCGCTCTAGAAATGCAGGTTGAGAACCGACTTGATGCGGAGCAAAGCATCAATGGAGGAAGTAGATATCTAGCGAAACTTAAAGCCCGGTTACCCGAGGAAATTGCCGGTCCTGACCGTACTTGGTTCGCGCTAGCAGCATACAATGTGGGCTATGGACATATGGAGGATGCAAGAAAACTCACATCACGTGCTAACAAAAACCCCAACCTGTGGGTAAATGTGCGCGATCACCTGAACTTACTGAGAAATAAAGATGTATATCGGACTGTGAGACATGGATACGCTCGCGGCGATGAGGCGGTCGCCTATGTCGATAACATCCGTTACTACACTAACTACATCAGACTTCACTTCATATCTCAGCGAAATCGCGCAAAGTAACGGGCCTTTCTCGCCCGCTATGCTCTCTAAAGTTAAGCTACTCTTTAGGCTTGCGGCGTGCAGCAAAAAATTCTTTCATAAGATTACTGCATCTATCGTGCAAAACTCCCCCATACCAATCAACAGAGTGGTTAAAGTGCGTTTTTTCCAAGAGTCGTAAGTGACTTTGCAACGCCCCTGCTCGAGGTTCTAAAGCACCAAAAATAACACGCCTAACTCTGGCATGCANAATGGCNCCAACGCACATTGCGCAGGGCTCTATAGTGACATAGAGGTCACAATCAACCAAGCGATAGTTGGATAGTTTTTTTGCGGCGGANCTTATTGCNACTANCTCCGCATGTGCGGTCGGATCACATGTTGAAATCGATTGGTTAAACCCTGATGCAATGATCTGATCACCGCTGACAAGCACTGCGCCAACGGGGACCTCTCCAGCTGTTTGGGCAAACTCTGCCATTTGCAAAGCTCCGCGCATAAAGTGCTCATCACGAATTTTGATGCGCTCTGAAGATCCCACTTTCTTAACGTCCTCTTCCTATCGCTCTTAAAAGGCTTCCCGCATCCCATAGTGCTGATGCTTGTATCATCCATACAACCTATCANTCATTAGACATTAAGCCTCCCAGANATTGGAGCTTTAATGTCAATAGATCAAGAGTTAGAGTTAGATTGTTGTTAGCGGGGTGACATTTTAATTACACCCAGATTGAAATTGAAAAACATTGGTATAAGCACCAAGTTTAGCAGGGCATGAATCCAAAGAATCTGCACCGCGATGAGCTCGGAGCTCCAAAACGACGTCAAAAAGACGAGACCTAGAACAACCAAAGAACGAACAACTTCCAACCAAATTGAAGTTTTTCTACTATNNAAATCTAAATGGCCAGCACTGATGAATGCAGAGGCTGCGACAATAATCGCAAACGACGCGATTTCAAATTCAGTAAGATTGTCTTTTGAAATAACTATAACAAACGTTAGGAAGCTATATGCGACAAATTGCGAAACAGCAAAAATCTGGTGATTGAGAGATGTTCTGGTTTCATATTTTATCTGATCNGGAGTTCTCAAACTATGTNTTGGAAAACGCTCCATAACGTCTTTGGGCCGCCATCCAGTCCTAGAACCCCAAACTCTCAACTTATCTTTCAGCCTCTCAGTTTGCCAAGCGTCACTTACCATCTGATGATATACCTCCATGTTTGCCCACAATGGATTCCAGCTGCGNAAAGGCTTTAAGGTGCCATAGANTGGTTTTTCCAATACAGTTTCATCTACGAAAGTTCCAAATATTCTATCCCATAGGATAAATACCCCACCATAGTTAGCGTCTATATAACGCTTATTACAAGCATGATGTACCCNGTGATTTGAGGGGGTCACTAGAAATTTTTCCAGAAAGCCTAGTTTACCGACATGTTCAGTATGGACCCAAAACTGATAGACCAGATTAGCTGCTGCAATCGTAACGAAAACGTCAAACGGCACGCCCACTAAAAACATTGGGATATAGAAGATCCACGCAAATAAAAAAGAGGTGCTGGTCTGCCTAAGTGCGGTCCCCAAATTATAATCCTCGCTCTGATGGTGCACTACATGACTTGCCCACAAAAGGGTTCTCTCATGGGATAGGCGATGTTGCCAATAGTAGCANAAGTCATAAAGCAGGAAAGCGAGGAGCCANGTCNTCCAAGAGTCAAGCGGCAACAGGTTCGGCTTCAAGTATCGAAGAATTGTCGAATAGACCAAACTATTGATCCCTAGATTCAAAACCGATGGAAACCGACTCAAGACACCCAATGTCAAGCTNCAGAAAGTATCATTGAGCCGATAGGTGTTTTTTTGTTTGTGCATCCCATATAAGAATTCACACAACATCAGCACACCAAAAACTGGGATTGAATATAAAATAACGAGTGATTGCCCCATGGCCGGCTACTCTATGCCCCTCAGAAAATTATATTATAAATTATGGTGACTTCTAATTTTCTCAATTAGCTCTTCTCTATCTGATAACTTGGTTTCATCAAAGGTTAGGTACAATTCGATTAGCGGACTCACACTTATGGTCCAAAGGCCAGTGAATGGTGTGTTGAGATCAGCAATCACAATGTATAGTAAATGCACGCAAGCCGTNATCGATCCAACCATAAAACAATGAATCCAAGGTTCCATGCCAGCATTTATAACAAAAGCAGCTACTAACACCANTGACANATAAACCAGGAGATGTTTCAAACGCGGGGGCAACTGCTGATTTGCAATGCTAATCCGTTCCGTGCGGAGACTGGTAATCGATGACATCTCCGATATCAAAAAGTGCAAGGCCTCGCGATCACTCTCATTATTNACCTCCACTTTATTGACAGCATGCATAACGTCATATAGTTCCTTNGAGGTATCCGANTTGAGCACGGCATAATCGTCATTCATAGTACTCCACTCAACAGTGGCAACCGAGTGGACATATTCTTGCAATTCTTTTTTTACAGATTGTTTGATGTCCTCTTGACCGTCCACATAAAGAAGAAAGTCTCTTACGTCACTAATGGCATTCAGTTCAGCTTCNACAACTTCAGATAACTTGTTAAAACGGTTTAAAACCTCAACCAATAAGAAGCCCGACACGATGGCATAGATCATGCCGAAAACCGAATAAAATTCCTCCCAAGGGGCAAGACCTTTCGATACCGAAGCAGTATAGTCGCCCACATTCAACCAGAGCGCGATAGACATCGCCGCCAAAGTAGAAACTATTATTGGCAGCAAGGCACCTGTTACTTGAGTTNGGTTTTCTTGATTAATAACGTCCATAGCTAGCAATTGTTTTGGTTNATTAAGGCTCATAGCTTCTCCAAATATCCGTCAAGCCATAACAGAGAATATACGAGCTTCAACACTCACACAATTTTTTAATTAAAATATCAATTTAATGACCGATGCACCGCATGTGACATCGGATAGCAGAATCTAGTCCTGAGACCAATGAGGCGAGGGTAGATTGCGTTGACAAGATCTGAATCTATTCATGACGAGGGTTGTATCTTTTCCGGTTTTGCTTTACTCAAATAAGAACCGAATTTAGTGCCACTCCTAAAGCTATTGAAACAAAAGACACAAATAAAAACTAAGGTCATCAAAATGATGATAGTTGGTGCCGGAGCGCTGTCGATAAAAAAACTTAAATAAACCCCAGTCAATGAACATGTAAGTGACACTCCAACAGAAATCGCAACCATTGATCGAAATTCGGCGGTCAACAACAGCGCAGTCGCCCCGGGCGTTATTAGCATGGCAATAACCAAGATCATGCCTACGGCCTTCAATGCTCCCACAATTGTCAAGGAAAGAATGGACAGGAGCCCGTAATGAATAATCGACACAGGCAACCCGATAGCCTTTGCATGTTGCTGGTCAAAAATAAAAACAACCAAATCACGGCCCCTGAAAACGAGGAAGCCAAGCACAAATGCAGCAATCAATCCCGCATCAATGATGTCGCGCCAACTAATCCCAAGGATATCTCCAAACAATATATGGTCGAGATGAACTTCGGTCTCAATTTTTGTCATTAACACCAAACCTAGCGCAAACATTGACGAAAAAACTACTCCCATCACCGTATCTTCCTTTAAACGGCTATTTCGTTTCAAAAATCCAGTACATAAAGCACAAAATATACCGGCAGCGAAAGCTCCAATAACGAAAGAGACGCCGGCCAAATAAGCCAGTACAACGCCGGGCAAGACTGAATGAGAGATAGCATCACCCATTAATGACCACCCCTTTAATACCAAGAAGCAAGAGAGAATGGATGTTGGTATCGCCACTAAAAAAACTATCGCAAATGCCTGAAGCATGAAAGTAAAGTCAAACGGCTGCAAGAGCACACTCATTGGAAAAGCTTCTATCATTAATGAATTCCCTCACCGGAGGGATTTATACTTGCACTGTTACGCAAACCATCTGCGCTGCGAGAACGAGCTGCCAGGTAACCGTACTTGGGCGCTATCAAGAAAACAGCCATAAAAATTGCCGCCTGCATTAATACTATGACGCCTCCGGTAGCACCATCTAAAAAAAAGCTCAAATACGCGCCAACAGAGGAGGTGCCGGCTCCAATCGCCACGCTGATAGAAATGATCCGGCCAAATCTGTCACTTATCAAGTAGGCAGTGGCGCCTGGTGTTATAACCATTGCTATCACCAAGAATGCACCCACCGTCTGGAGGGCTGCCACGGTGCACGCGGACAGCAAAATAAAAAAAAGCATTTTTATGTGGTCAGGGTTTAAACCAATACTCTTTGCATGATTTTCATCAAAAAAAACCACCAGAATGTCTTTCCATCTCCAAACCAATATGGCTAAAGACACAGTGCTAATTATCAGTAGTTGCAANGAGTCTGCCGGACTAATAGATAAAATATTGCCAAGCACNATGGTCGTGACATCGACAGANACTGGGGAAATTGAGACCATGAATANNCCCAAACCAAAGAATGAGCTNAAAATAAGCCCGATAATGGCATCCTCNTTCAATTTTGAACGACGGCTCAAAAAGAGCATGGTGCTTGCTGCTAGACCTCCTGAAAAGAAAGCTCCGAGGGCAAATGGCAAGCCCAGCATGTAGGCTCCGGCCACGCCAGGCACGATCGAATGCGACAGCGCNTCCCCCATCAGGGACCAACCTTTCAACATCAAATAAGCACTCAAGAAACCGCAGACACCGCCAACCAAACCACTTACNAAGATCGCGCTGANCATATACTGATAATTAAATGGTGCAAGCCAGTCCACNATTCTCTATCCGTCAGCATCNGCTGGATTAGTTTTTATCCATTTAACCGGCGTCGGGCANGGAAAGAACTTGTCGACGTCAGCCTCTCCATACAGNACTACTGGTCTNTCGTCATCNGATAAGACAGTAACCTGTCGACTGTCATCATCATCATGAAGCTCTTTTCCAGTCAGCACAAAGCGTCTNAAAACTCCTCCAAAAGCCAGCTGAAGATTATCTTGGGTAAATACTTCACGNGTTTCGCCAGCTGCTAGAACNGTNCCGTTTATTAAAACAGCTCTATCACAAAACTCGGGCACACTTCCTAAGTTGTGAGTTGATACCAATATGACTTTTCCATCTTGCCGCATGTCCTTTAGTAGAGACATGATCTGCTCTTCAGTATTGACATCAATTCCC
The DNA here is from genome assembly GCA_002701765.1 of Porticoccaceae bacterium. Lineage (GTDB taxonomy): Bacteria > Pseudomonadota > Gammaproteobacteria > Pseudomonadales > Porticoccaceae > TMED48. The sequence continues at coordinate 4,100 of NZXB01000075.1, read as the reverse complement.
GTAAATGGCTCGTCTAGCAGCACAACTTCACTCTCTTGAGCCAACGCTCGAGCCAAAAATACTCTCTTCTTCTGTCCTCCTGACAACTCGCCGATTTGACGACGNCGCAGTTCATAAATTCCAACGCGCTTCAATGCCGAAGTAACTTTTTCATGATCTTCNGACCTNGCCACTCTGAACATGTTCATATGGCCATAGCGGCCCATCATGACCACATCTTGGACCAGAANTGGAAAATTCCAATCAATGTCTTCAGACTGNGGTACATAGGCGACNTGATTCGCTTTCATTGCNGCAGACACGCTCTGTCCTAAGATCTGTACGGAGCCTTTNGATAAGTTCACTAGGCCCATAAGTGATTTNAAAAGGGTGGATTTACCGCTACCATTTACGCCCACTAGAGCNGTTATNGATCCAGTTGGNAAACTGAAAGTTGTGTCCCAAATAGCGGTGTGACCNTTGTCATAGGTNACTGTTACATCCTTGATNTCAAGCCCAGTCATTGATCCAAACCNTCNGCTATTGTAAGCAACGTNATNTTCATTAGNTCTANNTAAGTAGGAACAGGCCCATCTGGNCCGCTCAATGAATCTACGTAAAGAACACCAGCATACTTCGCACCGGTCTCCCGAGCGACCTGCCTCGCCGGCTTGGATGACACAGTGCTCTCGCTGAACACAGCCNTTATCTGATGCTTCCGAACACTATCTATGACCCTACGGACCTGCTGCGGCGTGCCCTGCCCATCTGCGTTAATGGGCCACAGAAACAGCTCTTGCAGAGAATGGTCTCTGGCGAGGTAACTGAACGCTCCCTCACTGGTAACAAGCCATCTATTTTTNTCAGGCAACCTTTCAAGACGTTTCCTAAGGGGTTCTACCGAGGCCTTTAANTGAGCACTATACCGATTTGCATTGGCGTCATAAATTGCTGCGTTCTGACCATCTAGCTCTATCAAAGCTTGACGAATGTTATCTATGTAAATCAATGCATTTTCGAGCGACATCCACGCATGAGGATTCGGTTTGCCTAGATAAGGGCCTCCAGAGATACTGATTGGCTGAACACCATTAGATACTTCAATTTTGGGAATATCATTGAAGTTTTTGAAGAAGCGNTCAAACCATAGTTCCAGATTCAGCCCGTTATACAAAATCAAGTCGGCGTCATGCACGCGACGGATATCACTTGGCGTTGTCTGATAGTTATGGATTTCCGCGTTAGGTTTTGTTATCGATTCTACTATGGCGGCATCTCCCGCAACGTTCCGCGCCATATCTGCGATAACGGTGAAAGTAGTGGCTACCTTGAGTTTTTNCCCGGAAAAACCATAAGTCCAACCGGATTGAAATAAAAATACAACAAGCAAGATCGCTAAAGATTTTCTTCGATTTTGATGATTAGAAGACAACACGTTTAGACCTGGTAATTTTCAAAAACAAATGACAGGACGCCTGCTGATAATGTTGGATAGACACCATCCTACTAATTACATTTCAAGATCTAGCATCGTATGTGCCGGCACAAGCGTTGTTTTAATTATTTTCTGATATGAATACTAGAATCATTCCGTCCCGCTCGGACGATCATACACCAGCAGGCTCTTCGGAATGAAGTACTTTATTTTGGATACACCCCAAAAAGACCCTGATTTTATTAAACGGAGCAACTGGTCTGAAACTAGACATCCCCCGCCTGACAGGCTAACATCGCGAATTGGGTCTTCATTAGGCCTGAATAAGCTGGTTTCCGCCAATTACTCTATGCTCAAATTGTAGAAACCATAAAAATTAAATCAATNANGTAGGGATGAGGGGAAGCATATGAGCACCAATCNAATGAAAAAATATTTTGCGCTAGTTGCATCTGCTATTGCTTTTGGGGCTAGTGTGTCTGCACCTGCAGTTGCCCAAGATGGTGCAAAGCTAGATGAGATTATCGTAACTGCTCGTAAAAGAGAAGAGAGCTTAACAGATGTTCCAGAGTCAGTAGCAGCTATATCAAGCGACACAATAACGCGTCACAACGTAAAGACATTGGATAAAGTAGGCTTGCAAATTCCCAACTTTAATCTNAATACTCGGGCAGATCTCATGCCAAACGTTTCCATGAGAGGTATGGGCGCGTTCAGCTTAACTCAGGGCGTGGGCTTTTTTCTTGACGATGTGCAGTTATTTTCAGACGCCTCCTCCAGATTTGGGGACCTCGAGCGAATCGAAGTCTTGAAGGGACCTCAAGGAGTCCTTTATGGCGGAAGCAGCATCGGTGGCGCAGTAAAGTTTGTCTCCAAAAGACCGTCTCCGGAAGATACATCCGGCTCAGTCAAACTTATGGCAGGCCAGCAAAACTCTACAGATATCGAAGCATCAATAAATGTTCCNATGAGTGACACTTGGGCTATGCGGGCGTTTGCCTTCAGAGCAGAAGATGATGGATTCCTGTATAANCCGCTNACTGATGATGATGCAGTGGCAGGTTGGGAGAAAGTTGGCGGAAGGGTATCAATAGCTGGACCCCTGTCTGACAACCTATCGCTGTATGCATCTGCTCGCTACAACGAGTATGATGGACCTAATAATACTTGGGTATATCAACGNTATGTCGCTCNAGGAGCGCCAGCCAATTTCCCTTATCCCAANACAGCCGATATTGACACCAAAAGCAATGCCGACCAAGAAAATAATGGATTGCATCTAGAGCTTCTCTGGGAGCTCGATGGATTTGATGTTACGGCAATCACTGGTTATACAAAAACCGAACAGGTGCGCATTACAGATGTCGACAAAACACGAGATGCAATCTATGACGTAGTCCAGACGGAAGAGATGGAGACGCTTACTCAAGAGATTCGACTAACCTCAAACACTGACAGCGACTTGCAATGGCAAGCGGGTCTCTATTCATCTAGTTATGAAAGGGATGAACAAACTACTGCAATCATTTTTGGAGGCTTGATTATCGATCCAGGAAGCAGGTTTGACAGTCAGGAAAGAACACACTTGGCGGCTTTTGGCAACGTAACATACACTTCGGGACCATGGGAGATGGCTTTTGGACTNAGAGTTGACTCGTGGGAACATAAAAATCAGCTCGATCCNACGACGTCATACTTGCCAGTGCCGGGNTTAGTTCACAAAAATAAGACAGACGGTACAGAAGTATTGCCCAGACTATCGATATCCCGTGATTATGGGAATACCATGGCNTACCTTACCGTGGCAATGGGATATGAACCTGGTCAAGTGAAACACGACGATCCTTATACGGATGCGCAAGGCAATCACACTTTAACCACNTTTGAACCTGAAGAGGCTACGCAATTCGAACTCGGTTTAAAAGGAACCTTTGCTGATGGCTCAGGCACCTTTTCGATAGCAGCATTCAGGATTGATGCCAAAGATCGAGTATTCACGAGAGTAGACCCCCGTCCTGATGGTACGCTATTTGAATCGATGAACAACGTCGGGGACTCGGAGAATACTGGAATCGAGGTAGAAATCGCTAAGCAAGTCACCGATAACCTAACACTTGCCCTTGCTGCTGGTATTTTAGACGCAGAGTTCAAGGACGGCGCAGTGGCTGGAGGAGTTGACGTTAGCGGAATGACTCCTGCAAGTACAATTGATAACGGGCTAATGTTGAATGCGATCTATAATAAACCGCTCAGAAACGGCATGGAGTTCATTGCTGATCTCATGTATACCAGAAGAGGCGAAGGAGTTGGATATCCAACTCAAGATGCTGCGACAAACCCCTCTTATGGCACAGTAAACCTTTCCGCGGGTGTCAGAGGTGAAAGCTGGCAACTCATGGTGCACGGCGAGAACATTTTCGATGAGGAGTACTACACAGATGTTGACAATTTCGCCAACATCTGGGCCTATGAAGGTAATATATTTAGTGATGGTTCATATCCAACTCTGACGATGGGAACATGGGGCCAACCAAGGATGATCTCGGTAAGTCTTTCTTATGATTTCTAGATCCCACTAAAGGAAACAAAAAGGCGCCATTACTCATGGCGCCTTTTTTTAATGAGGTTAAACTGGGAGGAGAAAGCATAACTAAGTGAGAATGTGCTCACAATGCTTATCAACACA
>NZXB01000074.1 GCA_002701765.1 Porticoccaceae bacterium | reverse complement strand
TTATTAAAAGTCGATAAAAGAAGTTAAATGTTAAAAAAAGTGATAGTTAGATTTTTATGATTGTCAAATTTGAGATGGTGAGTTTGGTAAGAAACTATATGGGGGATAATTGAAGAGTTGGTCTTGGTAAACTTCAATGGATGAGGAGGTGGGTTGAGAGGGCTTATGTTAGAATCCTCAAAAGGGGAAAATTGATGTTTAAAAATTTATGTTCCGTCCTATGTGGATTGATATTCACGGCTTTAGGAAGTGAGCTTGCTCTCTGTCAGGTTACAATAGAGGGGGCTTATATCCGGCAGGTGATTCCAGGTCAGAAAGCGACTGCCGCTTACCTCCGCTTGAGAAACCAAAATTTGGTGGCATGCAGGTTCGTGTCAGTTGAAGCTGATATAGCGGAACGGACGGAATTTCATAGTCATGTCCATGTCAACGGCATGATGAAAATGCGACAGGTCAAGGAGCTTGTTGTGCCTCAAGGAGAAGTCTTGGAATTCCGGCCGGGCAGTCTTCATTTGATGTTGTTTATCAAAGAGCCTGTGGCTATTGAAAAGTCTAGTTCAACAATAACTTTTCGTTCTCCAGACTGCGGAGACGTGACGCAGTTGGTCTCAATCCGAAATAATATTGGCTAAAACTCAGTAAAAGAAGATGATCAACAAATTTAGTCTTTCTCAGATTTTAAAAAAACTTTTCAATATGTTTGGGTATAGGACAATTTTTAAGTCTCCGGTTCTGAGCATTTATAGCTTGGTAATAATTTTTATCATAGGGGCCATATCACTTACCGGAATCTATTGGAGTTCGGAACCGGAAGCGCTCCCGGTCCCAAAAACAACCTCTAAGTCTCGTCCCGGTGAAGCAACTGTCTTGATGCTCAACAACGTGGTCGACCTGCTTTTAAATAAACCGGGTGGGTTTTTGAGTAACGATATAATGCCCCCTGGGGTTTTGTCGGATAACATGCCTAGCTGGGAATTTGGAGCCCTAGTGCAAGTGCGTGATTTAAGTAAGGCTCTGCGAGAATCGTTTAGCAGGTCTCAATCGCAATCCAAAGAGGATCCAGATTTGGCTCTTGCAGAGCCGCGTTTTAACGTGGACCATAAAAGTTGGGCCGTGCCATGGCCAGAGCGGGAATATTCTGAAGGACGAACATTTCTACAAAATTATCTCCTGCGCTTAAGGGGAGCGCAACCCTCTGCAGCCGAGTTTTTTGCCCGAGCTGATAATTTGCGCTATTGGTTGGTAACTATTGAAACGCGCCTTGGGAGTTTGTCGCAGCGACTCTCGGCTAGCGTCGGACACTCGCGGGTAGATGGATTGCCAGATAATCAATCGGGAAGAGGTATTCTGCAGAATCATCGGGTTAACAAGACGCCTTGGCTACTTGTTGATAACGTGTTCTATGAGGCAAGGGGGACGACTTGGGCCCTCTTAAATTTCCTAAAAGCTGTGCAGGTAGATTTCGCTGATATTCTGGAAAAAAAGGGAGCAACGGCAAGCTTAGGACAAATTATTCATGAGTTAGAAATGAGTCAGAAGCCTCTCAAAATTCCGGTTATCGTTAATGGGCAGGGGTTTGGTTTATTCGCTAACCATTCTCTCGTGATGGCTTCTTATATAAGTCGCGCTAATGCGGCTTTAATTGATTTAAGAGAGTTGCTCGCGAGAGGGTGACAGGGACTTTTAGCCGCTTTTACAAATCGGTATTTCCATCGTACCTATGGGTTGTAACTCCTTTTTCTGTGCCTAGGAAAACTAAATCGGCAGTTCGATGCGTGAATAGTCCGTTTGTGACAACTCCAGTAATCTGATTTATAGCTTTTTCGAGTGTACCATCTGCCTCGATTGGCCAAAGACCATGAATATCAATTATATAGTTTCCATTATCCGTTATGATGCCTTGCCGCCAAACAGGATCTCCTCCTAGTTTTAAAAGTTCGCGAGCCACATAGCTTCTTGCCATGGGGATCACTTCAATAGGTAGTGGAAACCTACCTAATTTGTGGACCCATTTTGAGCTATCAGCAATACACACAAATTCTTTTGCGACTGTTGCTACAATCTTCTCTCTGGTCAATGCAGCCCCGCCACCCTTGATCAGTTGAAGTTGAGGGTTGATCTCGTCTGCACCATCCACATATAGATCAATATCACTGATACTGTTCAAGTCAAATACTTGTATACCTGCCGCTGCTAATTTTGCTTCTGATGCGTTGGAACTGGCGATTGCTCCGTAAAAGCTGTCCTTGTGCTCAGCCAACTCGTCAATAAAAAAATTTGCGGTAGACCCAGTGCCAATACCAACAATACTGCTAGCTTCAATTTTACTTAGCAGGTAAGTGACGGCAGTTTTGGCGACTGCTTTTTTAAGTCGATTTTGATCCAAATATGCCTCACAATGACGAATAAACATTGTTTTTACGCCATTATACGAGCAGCCATCGAATTAGCTAGGTTTAACTTGTTCTTTTAGAGTTGGTGTAAGCTTTGACGAGCCGTTAACTTTTGGCGAGACATTTAGGCAATTTAGATGTTAGACAGGTATGTTAAAAAGATTCACGACGCTCGTATCTATGATCTTGCAATTGAGACCCCTATCATTGCAGCTCCATTGATGTCATCGCTTCTTCGAAATGAAATTTTGATAAAGCGAGAAGATCTGCAAAGCGTGTTTTCTTTCAAGGTACGTGGAGCCTACAATAAGCTCCTCAATCTTTCTAAAAATGAGTTGAAGCGCGGCGTGATAGCGGCCTCGGCCGGCAACCACGCGCAGGGAGTGGCCCAAGCAGCCAACAAAATGGAAGTTGAAGCTACAATCGTAATGCCGACTACCACGCCCCAAATAAAAGTTGATGCAGTTCGTCAACGGGGGGCACAAGTGGTCTTGGTAGGCGATGATTTTGACGCTGCTGCAGCGCATGCCTCTGAGCTTAGGCGCAAGCATGGCGCAGTATTTATCCACCCTTTTGATGACCCTGATATAATTGCTGGTCAAGGCACGATCGGGATGGAAATCCATCGACAATTGTCTGGTCATTTAGATGCTGTCTTCGTTGCCGTTGGAGGGGGTGGATTATGCGCTGGAATTTCGGCATATTTGAAAAAGTTTCGTCCGGAGACCAAAATCATCGCTGTCGAGTCGGATGATGCAGCCTGCTTCAAAGCGGCAATGGATTCTGGCGAACGNGTCAGGTTGTCACAAGTTGGGATCTTTGCTGATGGGACNGCTGTCAGACAAGTGGGTGAGACAACTTTTGCGGTGATGCGAGAAACGGTTGATCAAGTCATAACNGTAACAACNGATGAGATATGTGCCGCAATAAAAGACACCTTCAATGATACTCGTGCGATTTGCGAGCCGTCTGGGGCNATGAGTTTGGCGGGGTTAAAAAAATACGTAGCCAAAACTGGCGCAGAGGGTCAAAAATTATTGGCCATTCAGTGTGGCGCAAATATCGATTTCGATCGCCTTCGTTATATCTCTGAGCGGACTGAAACGGGTGAAAAGAAGGAAGCGATTCTTGCAGTGACGATTGATGAAAGACCTGGCAGTTTTAGATCATTTTGCACAGCTCTTCAATTCCGGAACGTAACAGAATTTAATTACCGTTATAATAATGAATCGGCTGCACAGGTTTTTGTGGGTGTTGAAGTTAGTTCTGATGAGGATCGTTATTCGTTCACCAACCACCTATCTGAAATGGGATACAGGGCAGAGGACCTAACTGACAATGAGATGGCTAAATTGCATATCCGGCATATGGTTGGTGGACGCTCTCAAGAAATTGCAGAAGAACAAGTTTTTCGGTTTGACTTTCCTGAACGCCCCGGCGCCTTGCTCAACTTCTTGAATGTCTTGGGAGATCGCTGGAATATTACTATGTTTCATTATCGCAATCATGGTTCGGCATTCGGTCGTGTGTTAGTAGCCTTCCAAGCAACAGCGCAAGAAGATCGATCTATAACGAAATTTCTCGACTCGTTGGGTTATAGGTATGTCAATGAAACTCAGAATCGTTCATATCAATTATTCTTGAGGAGGACTTGAGCTGGGCGGCAATAAATCACTAATCTGGCGAATCTGTATGGCTTCCACACCGGAGCCGGCAAGTGCGTCTGAAATGACGACTACTCGGTCTTGAGACGAAAATGCACCTCGCTGAACCATAATTTCCGCTGCACTACTAAGAGTTTTTTCCGGGTCTGAACTGAATTTTATTCGGTAGCTGAGAACATTNCGGTTCAGAACGAGTTGACGGCGCGTTCGGCTATCATTTGTGAAAGCACAAATGATCGGCTTTTGAGGGTGACAATTAGTGACCCAGTTGGCCATTCGTCCGCGACGAGTGGGAACTATGATAGCTTTCGCAGAGATTGATTCGGCTAAATCAACGGCCGCTCGCGCTATGTGCTGTTTGTCGTTTTCTAATTTAAGATTATCGGTAAATCTTAACCCTCTGCTGCTTTCTGTTGATCGGGCTATGCGGTCCAGAATCTTAACGCATTTAATAGGATGTCGCCCGACAGTGGTCTCACCAGACAGCATAATGGCATCTGCCTCCTCATAGATGGCATTAGCGACATCAGTTACTTCGGCTCTAGTAGGCATGGCATTTTCAATCATTGACTCTAGCATGTGAGTTGCTACTATGACTCTCTTGCCCATCTCCGCACAAGTTCGAATGATTCTTCGTTGAATACGCGGAAGCACCTCGAGCCTAATTTCTACACCCAGATCACCGCGAGCGACCATAATACCGTCTGATGCTGCAGTAATTTCTATCATATTTGTAATAGCTTCTTGGTCTTCAAGCTTGGCTATTACTTTAATTTTCTCAGCTTTAGCGCCAAGTAATATTTTTAGATCATCAATGTCAGACGCCTGTCTAACGAATGATAGAGCAATAAAATCTACCTCTTGAGATTTCGCAAATTCAATATCGCGACGATCCTTATCAGTGATGGCCGGCAAATTTACCCGAATGCCTGGCAGGTTGACATGCCGCTTACTTTTTAGCACGCCACCATCAATGACTTTGCAGCGCATAATTCGGTTTTCTTTGCTTAGCACTTGAAGATTGATTAGCCCATTGTCAACGGTAACAAAGTCACTAACGTCCAAATCATTCATCAAATCTTCATAGTTAACTTGGATCGAAGATGATTCTACGTCTTTGGCACCCCGGGCCACGATTGAAATGAGATCACCTGAGCTTAGCTGTAAATCTTCAGCTCGGTCACCTGTGCGAATCTCAGGACCTTGTGTGTCTAACATAATAGCGATTGGATGCTTGAGTCGTTTGTTGAGAGTTCGAATATGTTTGATAACAAGGGCATGAGACGCATGGTCCCCGTGGGACATATTTAATCGAGCGATATTCATCCCGGCTTCGGCAAGGTTCTCTAGCATTTCAAAAGATGCTGTAACAGGGCCTATGGTGCAGACTATTTTGGTTTTACGCATATTAACTCTCGATCCGTGATAATCATGTCAAGTTTTATATCCCAACTTCGGGGTCGTATCCGATGTTTTTCTTGAAAGTGATGCGCAAGACCTATAAGCATGGTGTCTGAAAAACCGCCTCGGCTTGCTTCTGCCAGAGTTGAATCGTAGTAGCCACCGCCCATTCCCAATCGATTACCATTCCTGTCAAAGCTCACCAAGGGTATAAAGATGATGTCCATCTTGCTAGCCAGTTCATATTCACAATTTTCAGAGGATGGCTCAGGTATGCCAAATTTATTGGCNACCATTTTGGTTTCTTTGGTGAACAATGCAAAATCCATTATTTTTTTCCCGCTTTTTCTGAGTCGCGGTAAATACCATTTTCTGTTTCGAGCAGAAAAAANTTTAGGCATTTCGAGTGGNTTNATTTCACCATCATTAGCAAAATAAATGGCCACTCNNCGGGTGCTTCTTAAAACNTTCTGTTNCGCTATAGTTTTCAGGANACCTTGCGCTGCTTCGTCTTGCTGCTTTGATGACATTGCGCGTCTTCGATCACGCATAATGCATCTATCATGTCGAATATTCATTATAAAAAACAATCGCGACTCGATGTCCCAGAGTGCCGCTGCCGACGTGGCCTTGAACCGAAAAGTTCAAGGTGGCGACTTTTGCATCGCATCAGGCTTTCCATCGCACGGAACTGCTCAACAGCTTTGTCAAAAAAGAAGCCATAGGATTATTATCGGCTCAGGGACTTCTCGGCTGGCAAACACTCCAGGAAAACCAAGCATAACATACTCAACGGTGAAAGACTCCCTAATGCACTGAGATGCACCAGTGGGTTGGACAATCATCTGGAATCAAGTTCGAATAAAACGGAATCTAATTTGTTATCAGCTGCCTCGAGAAGCTTGGAGGCGGCTGCGTCGCGTTTAGCGGAGTCTTCCGATTGTAACAGATCATGCGTCAAATTTAAGGCGGCCATAACGGCAATTCGTTCGATACCAATGATATTCGAAACGCTGCGAATTTCTTCCATTTTGTTGCTCAACAAGGTCGCAGATGCTTTCAAAGCATCCTGCTCGTCAGGCTTGCAGTTAACTTGATAGTCTTTGTCGAGAATTCGAATTTTTATTGATAAGTTATTGTCTTTCACGATTCTGTACTTAGGCTTTTGAGTCGGCTGATCATCGTTTGAATTTTTTGCCTAGCTAATTCATTTTTCTCTAATAGCTTTCCACGTTCCCCAACTAAACCGGCCTCGCGCTCGCGAAGAAATTGATTTTCAGTTTTAAGTTGCTGACATAGCTCAATCAATCGGTCCAGTTTTTCTTCGAATTTATCTATTTCACTCATTAGACCAAAACCTTACCTATGAGGTGGCGCGTTTATTTAGCGAGTTAACTATAGGCATTGATGCTGTTTGGGTCAATTATTTGGTAGTAATAATGTTTAATGATTTGATGTATTTTCAATGATAGGATAATAAAATCATTGTCAGGTGCCCGCGAGTGAAATTTTCGGAACTGCAAAATTTTTTTTATGAATTGGGAGCGCAGGTGAGCCCTTCGACCCTTCATGGCTTTGTTTCTGGAAGAATAAGCTGCGGACCGATAGGTATTGATCGATTAGTCGAAATTTCGATAGAGTGTATGGCTTTATCACAAGAGATGGCNTCTAAANATGAGNGTCAATTCAGAGATATTATCCTTANTTTCCTAANAGAAATTGAANATACNGGCTNTGTTTTTANCCCGATTTTGCCAGAGGAAGACATCCCANTATCGGANCGATTAATAGCTCTTGGNGAGTGGTGCGGAAACTATGTNTCGGGTTTTGCGGANGGGGTGGANAAGGNTTTTCAGCTTACGGATGATGCGAACGAGGCCCTAGAAGACCTTGCTTCGATAGCTAGAATTTCTATTGAATTCGACGAAGATGGTGAATGCGATTATATTGAATTGGTCGAGTATGTGCGCATTGCGGTGCAACTAATTTATATGGATGTGAACGCTACAAAAAAGCTTACACATTAAAAAGCCGAGACAGTTAANGGGAGGCACCTTGATCACCAACAAAGAATATGCTGTCAGACGGAGCGACCTGATGAATATGATGGGGCCTAATACCATTGCCGTTGTGACATCAGCTCCCGAAAGGATTCGCTCAAGAGACACTTATCATCGCTATAAACAAGATACCACGCTCACTTACCTNAGCGGCTTCCCAGAGGCCGAATCGGTATTGGTGTTGATCCCAAATCGTGATCAAGGCGAGTTCATATTGTTTTGTCGAGAGAAGGACAAAGTTCGAGAAACTTGGGACGGCTTTCTCAATGGCCCAGATGGCGCCAGAAAGCGATATGCAGCTGATGATGCTTTCCCCATTTCTGATCTTGACGACATCCTGCCTGGTATGCTGGAAGGCAAAGATAAGGTCTATTACGGNNTGGGAAAATATGACGATTTTGATAAGAGATTGATGCAATGGGTNAAGGGTATTCGTAATCAACGTGGAAGAGGNTCTTCTCCTCCTGGGGAGTTTGTTGATTTGGATCACTTCGTTAATGAAATGCGATTGATTAAGAGTNGCAGCGAAATAAAGCTTATGCGCCGCGCCGGAGCAATATCAGCNTNAGCTCATCGTCGAGCAATGTCTGCTAGCAAACCAGGCATGTATGAATATCANTTGCAGGCGGAGATTGAACATGAATTCATGATNCGTGGAGCGAGTTGCCCTGCCTATAGCACCATAGTTGGGGGAGGGGGAAACGGGTGTATCCTTCACTACATAGATAATAAGGATAANCTGTTGGANGGGGATTTAGTTTTAATTGATGCGGGATGCGAATATCGTAATTATGCTGGAGACATAACTCGCACTTTTCCGGTTAATGGNAGATTTACTTCTGCTCAAGCGGCAATTTATGATCTTGTTCTTAGCGCGCAATCGCAAGCGATAGAAGTGTTAGCCCCTGGGATATCTTACGATAGGGCAGATAAAATCATCATTCGTACCATCACTCAAGGTTTGATAGATTTGGGCATCCTTGATGGAGAATTGGAGGAGCTAATCGATACCGAAGCGCATCGCCAGTTCTACATGCATAATTATGGCCACTGGCTGGGAATGGACGTGCATGATGTAGGGGATTATAAGATTGACAAGACTTGGCGTGAATATGAGAGCGGGATGGTGCTTACCGTTGAGCCGGGCATCTATATTTCNGCCTCAAANATGGAAGTCCAAGAGAAATGGCGTGGTTTGGCGGTGCGAATTGAGGACAATCTCCTTATAACGAAGACCGGTTGCGAACAGCTGACATCGGATGTGCCAAAAACCCGGGAAGNGATTGAGAGATTGATGAGTGAATAATTCTATTCATGTTTTTCGGTTGTCAGGTTGGTATAACCCATGAAAACAACAAGTTATGACTGCATAATCGTTGGAGGGGGAATGGTGGGNNTTTCTTTTGCGCTCTTGCTTGCTAGANAGTGTCCAGATATGCGCTTGCTCCTTCTCGAGTCAAAAGCTGACACATACGAATGCGGGAACGTCGACAGGAGTTTTGATTCGCGCTCCACAGCGTTGTCCTATAAAAGTGGCCTTATCCTCGAAGATTTGGGCATATGGACTCTTCTTAGAAGCAGCTTGGCCGAGATTGTTGGTATCCATGTGAGTAATTTGAACCATTTTGGTGTCACCAGAATTAATTCCTCTGATGTTAACGTTGCAACCCTTGGTTATGTGGTAGAGAACCAAACTATGGGTGCCATTTTGGCTCAAAAGTTAGCTGAATCGAATATCGCAAGCCGATTTTCATCTAAAATTGCTAAAGTTGACCTTCATCAGCGATCGTTGCAAATATCGTTAGAGGACAGAAAAAGCCCNATTTTGACCCCATTGCTAATTATTGCCGATGGAGCTAATTCAGAAACCGCAAAGAAGGTTGGAATTCAAACCAGAATAACAGATCACCATCAAAGCGCGATAGTTGCCAACATAACTCTGAAAAATCAACATAGACAATTAGCTTATGAACGTTTTATCAAAGATGGTTCCTTAGCGTTGCTGCCAATGTCTCCATATCAAGGTAAACCTCGCGCCTCCNTAGTATGGATCCAATCAACTGAGGAGACAAATACAATGATGCTAGCTGATGACGCGTCTTTTCTCACTGAACTCCAAGCTGAGTTCGGCTATAGGGCCGGACTTTTCACTGCAGTTGGTGAGAGAAGAAGCTATGAGTTGGCGACTACCGAAGCCGAGGAGCAGGTGCGGCGTCGATTAGTGCTTCTAGGTAACGCAGCTCGAGGCCTGCATCCAATTGCAGGCCAAGGCTTTAACCTTGCGCTCCGAGACGCTGAAGTTTTGTGCTCCTGTATCGCGGAGGCTTTAGAAAATGGATCGGATTACTCGAGCATGGAAACTTTAGAAAAATATCTTGATGCCCGTTGGCTCGATCAGCAGAATGTCCTCGCTTTTACCAAACTCATCCCCAAGCTATTTGCAACTGACTCGCATCCTTGGGCGATAGGCAGAAACGTTGGTCTTTTACTGATGGATCTGTCCCACCCGTTACGAAGAGTATTTGCTAAATTTGGAATGGGCCTGTAATCAGAAAGAATCACGATTTTATTGTTTCTCCCAGGCACCTCTCCGCTTTTTGCACACGTCGATTGAGAATGATGGTATAGATATCTCTGTATCAACACTGAATCGCTGAATATGCCCCTGCACTAGAATTTGTTCTTCATGGCTTTTCTCATTTTATGTCGGACTTTCCAAATTTAAGTTTTATGAGCTTGAAGGATTCAGTCGATTTCATTACCTTAACTTCATTAAAATATTGGAGAGCAATTTGATCAATAGGAATAAATTTATTTACCACAAATATTGCGCATCCTGACTGACTCAATAAATTACTTGTGCTACTTAAAAATTTCGAAATAAAGCTTGGTTTCACCGAAAATCCTTGATGGAAGGGTGGGTTGCACAAGATCAGGTCGAAGGACTTATTTATCATACCACCAGCGTCTGAAGCAACAACGTCATAATTGCCTTTTAGAAGGCGTTCAAAGTTTTTTTTACAAGCAGTGATTGCCGCAGCATTATTATCGGTGGCCATTATGTATTGAAAATCGTGATTGCTCGCTTCACATGCAATATATCCATAGCCACAGCCAAGATCTAGGACTGTCTTTGGACTTACACCAAGCGTTTTTATAAAGTCAGGAAGGTTCTCGATCAAAAAGGCGCTCCCTCGGTCTATCTTATCCCATCCGAAAATTCCCGGTTTGCTCAGATATTTTCCTTGATTCAAAGTTTGCACTCTCCTCAGTTTCGCGTAGCTTTTGTCTGGTAAAGAGCTGTTTAGCGAATTGTTTTTGAGTATCGAGGCGAAATAGTCAGAGCCAAATTTTTTTGCTTGTGAACGATGTCCAAATAAAGTGGACGATTGCTTTACATAGTTTTTGATGCCATCATTTTTTTTCCCACTAAGGTAAAGTTCAGCTCTTGATTTCAATATTCTGACAACTTGATTGATCACATGATAGGTGGTAGCGCGCTCCTTAGATACGCGGTAGATGACAGAGTCAAATTGTTCCGACGAATAATGCGAGAAATTAAAATCATTGAATAGGCTATCGAGTCCGGCAGCCTTAGCATTCAAAAATACATTCCACCTATTAGTCAATACATTGATATTGTAATTGGTCAGCTTTGTCACTGAGGACCAATCTTCATCTGACCAGTTTTCATCCGCAACTATCAGAATTGAACCTTTCAAAGAGGAGAGATGATTGATTAATAGGCGCACACAGCGATCTGAATCCGCGGGGCTTGCCATAGCGTTGATTCCTTCCCTCAAACTTCGTTTCGCAATAACAAAACTGCAGGCCGCTAGTATATCTTTAACCATAGATGCCTTTCAAAGGCGCAAAGGTTATTTGGGTTTGATAGTGCGTTTCATGAAGATATTTTATGACAAAATTTCAGCCGCCTGTTTTGCGAAATAGGATAGAATGCCGTCTGCTCCTGCACGTTTGAAGGCCACTAGGGATTCCATAATTGCAGCATCCCGATTTAGCCAATTATTATTAAATGCGGCGCAATGCATAGCGTATTCTCCACTGACTTGATAGGCTAGGGTTGGCACCTTAAGCTCGTCTTTGACCCGTCGAATTACATCAAGATAGGGCATGCCAGGTTTTATCATAATCATATCGGCCCCTTCATTTAAATCCAGAGCGCACTCATTCAAAGCCTCGTCACTGTTAGCAATATTCATCTGATATGTATATTTATTGCCGCCCGAGAGATTCCCTCCCGATCCGACAGCATCTCTAAAAGGGCCATAATAGGATGATGCATACTTAGCTGAGTAGGCCAAAATTTGGGTGTTAGTATAACCCTCACTTTCCAATGCTTCGCGAATAGCTCCGATTCGACCGTCCATCATATCCGAGGGCGCTATGATGTCGGCTCCGGCACAGGCATGAGATAGGGCTTGTTTTATTAGAATGTCGTTTGTTACATCATTCAGCACATATTTTGTCTCATTATCTATGACTCCATCCTGACCATGTGTTGTGTATGGATCAAGCGCAACATCGGAGATTATGCCAAGTTCTGGAACGGCATCTTTGATCTCGGCGATCGCCCTCTGCACTAGACCATTTTTATTATATGCTTCTTCTGCTAAAGTCGATTTATCTTTTCCGNCCACCATTGGAAAGAGNGCAATAGCCGGTATTCCAAGNGCGGCTATTTCCTTTGCCTCGTCCTTAAGCAAGTCGATAGAAAAACGGCATACGCCCGGCATAGAATCAATTTTTTGTAACTGCTTATCGCCTTCAANTACAAAAACCGGAAGGACCAAATCATTTGTGGTCAACCGGCTTTCGGTTGTGAGTCGACGAGAGAAATCTTTGTAACGGTTTCGTCGCATCCTAGTTAGCGGGTAGGGTCCCCGATTAAGCGTAAATGACATATGGTCTCCGCAGAATTTACCAAGGCTAAAGTNAATTATAGTGAAANATGATACTTAAAATTACCATCGGCGGCATCAATTGGAGGTATAGAGTTTATGGCTATATGTGTTTGAATACCTCGGCAGCCGCAGNAAGAGTATTTTCAATGTCTTCTTCTGAGTGAGCAGCGGACATGAAACCAGCTTCGAAAGACGCCGGTGCAAGATATATACCTTGCTCTANCATCCCATGAAAGAAGTTTGAAAAACGTGATGTGTCACACGAAATTACTTGGTCATAACGGTAAATTTGATCTTCCTCGGTAAAGAAGATTCCCCACATGGTGCCGGCTTGGTTGCCTGAAAGAGGGATCCCTGCGTGCCGAGCGCGTTCGACAAGTCCTTCAACCAAATATTCGGTGCGTTGGATGATCGGATCAAAAAAATCAGGGGCGGATATGGCTTCGAGTGTCGCCAAGCCTGATGCCATCGAGATCGAGTTCCCAGCTAGAGTCCCTGCTTGATAGACTGGCCCNTCGGGNGCGATATGATTCATTATGTCATGCTTTCCTCCGAATGCGCCGACGGGCATGCCTCCNCCGATAACTTTCCCTAAGCAAATAAGGTCGCCGTTAACACCATAGTGGCCAGTTGCACCTTGCGGGCTGACCCTGAAACCCGTCATTACTTCGTCTAAGATCAGCACTGTACCATTTGCTGTGCAGCANTCACGCAAAGTCTCAAGGAAACCGGGTATGGGAGGAACACAATTCATGTTGCCCGCTACTGGTTCNACGATTATACAAGCGACCTGCTCACCCATATCNCGCATCACATTTTGTACCTCTTCAATATCGTTGTACGATANTGTGATTGTATGTTCCGCCAGACTAAGCGGAATNCCAGGCGAACTGGGAACTCCCAATGTNAGTGCGCCGGAACCAGCTTTTACAAGCAGTGAGTCTGCATGCCCATGGTAACAACCTTCAAATTTTATAATCTTATCTCGNCCGGTATAGCCTCTAGCNAATCGAATTGCGCTCATTGTTGCTTCGGTNCCTGAATTAACCATCCTGATACTTTCGATCCCAGGGATTAAGTTGCAAATTCTCTGGGCCAATTCGATTTCTAATATAGTTGGAGCTCCCAGCGAAGTTGCGTTATCCAATTGGGCAACAATTGCCTCAATCACNCTCTCATGGCCATGCCCAAGTAACATGGCACCCCATGAAAGAACATAATCGATGTAGCGTTTTTCGTTGACATCATAGATGTATGATCCTTTGGCTCTATGAAAGAAGGTTGGGTNACCTCCTACTGCGCGGAAGGCACGAACGGGAGAGTTTACGCCCCCNGGNATANAGCGTCTTGCTCTTTCAAANAGTTCTTCGGACAGATCGNTNGTCTTTTTCATCNTGTGAACCTACTCAGAAAGTTTTATCAAGTAAGGATTTAAGTGGNTGGNTATGCATTAATTTGAGAAATAATNNTACAATTTTACTACGTNCTCGCCNCAAAAAAGAGTCAATTCCACAGTATTAGTAAGTTGAAAAATTNAATTNAGGAGCACGAACCNCAATACTGCCTCTNANATACATCTGTGGGTTTAGAAAATTATTTATTTCCATTTTTGCTTAGAACGGTTTTATTACCGCTAGAATAATTATTGCCACCAAAAATAAAACGGGGATTTCGTTAAAGACACGAAAATAGCGGTCAGACTTGGTANTAGCATCTTCAGCAAATCTTTTTAAGTAATAATAACATCCATGATGGTAGCCAATAAGCAAAACTATGATGCCAATTTTGGCNTGCAACCAGTATTGGGNCATATAATATTTTGGCGCNAAATAAATNATTAAAANTCCGANGATAATAGTGNAATACATCGANGGATTTGCGATCTGCCTGTATAACTTGCTCTCCATAGTCTTAAAACGTTCGATACTAATTTCGTCTTCGGCCATAGAGTGATAGACGAACAGCCTAGGCAAGTAGAATAAGGCAGCGAACCAAGCGACCATTGAGATCAAATGAAAAGCTTTGAGCCACTCGTGCATCGACAGTCTCNATTNGNTGATNGAATCTTTAGCTTGCGGAGGGCCTGAGAAAACGACATATTAACTCCGAATTGCTGNTTATTGAGTTATTATAAGCATCCNCGCTCNATNTTGATAATAAAAAGGAGGATATTTAGTGGTNAATGTGGGAATTATCGGTGCCACCGGGTACACAGGCATGGAGTTATTAAGATTGTTGATGACTCATCCGAAAGTGGACTCCTTGATATTAACTTCCAGAAAAAACAAAGGACTACCGGTTAGCAGTCTCTACCCTGAATTTCAAGGAGTTATCGATCTTGAGTATCGTGAGCCCTCGCTCGAGATCCTAGTAGATTGTGATGTGGTGTTCTTTTGCACGCCTCATGGCGTGGCCCAATCGATGGCCCCTGCTCTTCTGGAATTAGGTGTGAAGGTCATCGATTTGTCCGCAGATTTTCGAATTCGAGATATTTTAATCTGGGAGAGATGGTATGGAATGACTCACAGCGCCCCCGATTGGGTCTCTCGCGCTGTCTATGGGCTCCCAGAGTTAAATCGAGAAAAAATTGCGTCAGCTGAACTAGTTGCATGTCCTGGGTGTTATCCCACCAGCATAGAGCTCGGTCTTTTGCCGCTTCTAAAAAATGATCGTCTGGAATTATCTGGCATCATTGCAAATGTCGCCTCTGGCGTGAGTGGAGCAGGAAGGACTCTTAGTAAGGACAAACTATTTGCAGAGGTGAATGATGGCTTTAGGGCATATAGTGTGGAGGGACATCGTCACCAACCTGAGATAGAGCAGATTTTGTCTGAAATGGCTGGTGACGAAGTTAATATCACTTTTGTTCCTCACTTGTTACCGATAAATAGAGGAATTCACTCGACTATATATGGAACCTTAAAAAACAGCGGAAGAGGCATTCAAATGCTCTTTGAGGAGTTCTATCGATCTGAACCATTTGTTCAAGTATTGCCTGCCGGATCGCATCCTTCTACTCGAAATGTTCGTGGCACAAACACATGCCAGATCTCGATTCATCAGCCAGGAAATGCTAACAGGATCGTACTTTTGGTGGTGGAAGATAATTTAACTAAGGGCGCCTCTGGTCAGGCTATTCAGTGCATGAATATTATGTTGTCATATGCTGAATCTGACGGGCTGGCAGGTGCGGCTTTGGTGCCCTAATGCCAGAAGATAGGCCTGTAGTTGTAACTTATCGGCGGGGTCAACGACTCCGTTGGATTGGTTTAGCAATTTCAGCTGTGATCGTTACATTTTTTGTTGGTAGATATTGGGACGGTCAAAAATCTGCTGAGCTGTTGGCTGAAAAACTAAGGTTAGAAAATAAAATTGACGCCATCGAAAGTGAGCTTTTGCTGCGCGAGGAACAACTAAGAAATGTACTCTTGAGCTCTGAAGTTGATCAAGTTG
The DNA here is from genome assembly GCA_002701765.1 of Porticoccaceae bacterium. Classification (GTDB taxonomy): domain Bacteria; phylum Pseudomonadota; class Gammaproteobacteria; order Pseudomonadales; family Porticoccaceae; genus TMED48. The sequence goes on along the minus strand of NZXB01000074.1, from coordinate 6,101 downwards.
CATTGGAAAACACCCGTCAACAAATGGTAATAATGCAGCGCCAAATCCATACCCGTGATGAGGATTTGAGACTCTATAGAGACCTCCTGCAAGATAATGATAGTCCCAGTGGGTTATCCGTGAGTGATTTTAACCTTCAACCTCTCGATCCGCGACGTATCAGGTACAGATGGGTGGCGAGACAAAAGAACTCAAAAATGAGGCTTTTGAGTGTTTATGCATATATGGAGATACATGGTAAAAGAGACGGCACTAACGTAGTATTAAGTCTTTCTGAGTTAAATGAACAAGTTGACACTATGCCTGTAAAGATTGAATTTAAATACTTTTCAATTCAACAAGGGATTTTGCGACTGCCCGACAATTTCGAGCCGTATAATGTTAGAATAAGTTTGAAGTATACTTGGGAGACAGAAGAGTTGATTACGCAAGACTTTGCGTGGAAATATGAGGTGTAACATGTTTGGCAAGAAAGATGACGTTTCAGATTTGAGTGCAACTACATTGATTGCAAAAGGGACCCGCATCGAGGGTGATTTAAATTTTTTAGGGTGCTTAGAAATTGAGGGTACCGTTGTTGGTAACGTTCGCTCGGAGGATCAAAAGTCGAGAGTGCGAATACTTCATGGTGGATTGTTAGAAGGTGAAATTAGGGTAAGCGACGTAGTAATAAATGGAAAGGTCAGAGGAGATATTTTTGCAGGAAATTTAATAAAGCTCGCGTCAAAGGCAGTTGTGGAAGGCAATATACATTACAGTTTAATTGAAGTAGACAAAGGAGCCGAAGTCATCGGCAGCTTTGTTTTAGAACAAGCCAACACAAATGTAAGCAACTTCCCCAAAGACACGCAGGCAGCAGATGTTTAAAAATTCAATCAGGGATGTTTTCTTCTACCTAAGCTACAATCTTTTGCTGAGGTGCAGACATGAGTGAAGTTAGTATTTTTACGCCTGACGTAATAGCAGTTTCTCCCGATGCAGTAGATAAGGTAAAAAACCTTCAAGCTGAGGAGAATAATTTTAACCTCAAATTACGTGTGTATGTGACAGGGGGCGGTTGCTCAGGTTTTCAATATGGATTTTCATTTGAAGACACTTCCGAAGATGATGACACTCTGATTAGCTCCGAGGGTATTACCGTATTGGTGGACTCGCTGAGTTACCAATATTTAGAGGGGTCGACCCTTGATTATGAGCAAAGCCTCATGGGGTCCAGATTTTTGATCAAGAATCCGAATGCTCAAACGACTTGTGGCTGCGGTCTATCATTTTCAATTTAGGGGCCAAAAATGCCCCCAAGGACAGCATCGCAGCTGGCGCCAGTAACAGCGGGAACATTACCCGGTAAGTTATCTATACGCCTCATCGCCAGCCAAGCAAAAGCTGCAGCCTCTACCCACTCAGGATCGATGCCTAAGCTTTCGGTGGTTTCAAGGGGCACGCCACTCAAATGGTCTTGTAATAACGACATCATCAATGAGTTTTTGGCGCCCCCTCCGCAAACAAAGACCTCATCTACTCTAGTTTCAAGACTGTTAATACTATCCCCTATTGTTTGTGCAGTTAGCATGCATAATGATGCTTGGACATCTTCTGATGAGATCGGTTTTGACGGAGTGTCGCATTGCTTCAGTTGAGTATCTAACCAATTCAAATTAAAGGTTTCTCGCCCGGTACTTTTGGGTGACGGTAACGCAAAAAAAGGATGACTCTTAAGTTTTTTAAGCAGAGGTTTGCTTACAACTCCTGTGGCTCCCCACTCTCCATTTTCGTCAAAATCAGATCCAAGATGTGTCTTGCACCAGCCGTCAATTAACGTGTTTCCGGGGCCAGTATCGAAACCAATACAAGCCTGATCTTTGGGCAAAGATGTAATATTCGCTATCCCTCCTATATTGACGATCGCTCTATGTCGATGACGATGTCGAAAAATTTGTTCATGGAAGGCCGGCACTAATGGAGCACCTTGACCGCCATGAGCAATGTCAGCTCGCCTAAAATCTGCAACAACCATACATCCAGTCCTTGCGGCTATAATATTAGGATCACCAATTTGTTTTGAATATGGTATTTGATGTTGACCCGGTGGGGCATGGCGAATCGTTTGCCCGTGACTTCCAATCGCGGCTATTTGCTTTGGTTTGATTGAGCAAGAGATCATTAGTTCTATTGCAGCTTGAGAGAAAAGTTCGCCTAATTGAGTATCAGTCTTGCACAATAGCTCAATCGAAATCTCATTTTGCTCACTTAGGGAAAAAATACTTGTTTTAACCGCTCTGGGGATGGGATAGGAGCATGTTCCGCATATTTTCACCTCGTCATGACCAAACTGCAACGCTACCGCATCTATGCTGTCCACGCTGGTCCCTGACATTAAACCGATAAAAAACTTTTTTGGATTCATTTCAACTCATTTTTATGCCATATAAATCATAAAGTTACTCATCACTTTGAGACGCCTGGCCTCGAATTTCAAGACGAACGAGAAGCGCTTTACTTATCTTGTCAAATCTCTCTCTCTCGCCATCATCAATCGGATTTGCTTTAGGTAGTTCAACTGTTCGTGGGTTTTGGTGAACACCGTTTACCAGAAACTCATAATGAAGGTGAGGCCCCGTGGAATAGCCGGTTGAACCTACCGTACCGATAACTTTGCCTTGAGAAACTGTTTGTCCGACCTTCACTTTTCTTGCATCCAAATGTAGATATTTTGTCATATAGGTTTGACCATGTTGAATAAAGACAAAATTACCGTTTGGTTTGCTGAAAGATGATTCAACAACTTTGCCTCTGCCAGCGGCATAAACCGGTGTGCCTCTGGGAGCGGCATAATCAACTCCCCGATGAGCCTTAATCTTTTTATGGATTGGATGCTTTCTGCTTAGGTTAAAACCCGAAGTAATTCGGAATATATCAAGAGGGGTACGCAAGAAAGTTTTTCTCATGCTCAATCCCTCAGGAGAGTAGTATCGGGCTGATCCGTCCCTATGCTCATATCGAACAGCGCGGTAGGTTTTACCGCGATTGGTGAAAGATGCCGCGATTATATCTCCTGCATTTAACCTTTCTCCATGCAAAAAGCGGTCTTCGAATAATACTGCAAACTTATCGCCCTCTCTAATATCGAAAACAAAATCAATATCCCAACCAAATAAGTTAGCCATTTCCATGATTATATTGTCAGGCAATTGTGCCCGCTTGGCTGAGTTATAGAGCGAGTCTTTAATAACTCCTTTACGATAGCCATAAAGCACATCGGCGGTGTGGGTGCGCTTTTCCACTTGAAAATGCCCATGATGGTTATCATAGATGTATCGCAGCAGAGGAGATTTAACATACTGAAGTTCAATCAAAGTCTCATCTGAGTCCAAGCCCATATGGAACTGTTCACCGGGGGATAAATTATTTAGAAGGTCTCCTCCCGGAGACGCCGTGAGATCGTAAATTTGTGCAGTAGAGATACCAGCGCGCTGGAAAAGCGCTGATAAATTATCGCCATTTGTTACCTTTTCTGATCTCCAGACTAACATTTTTTTTAGATGAGCCACGCCATCGGAGTCCAAAACCAGCGTTTCAGATGAGCTGCTGTCTTTGTCGAAATCGATNTNAAGTTGCTCCACTACCTGNCGCCTCTCTTCCTGCTTNTCTCCGNAATNCATTAATTGATTTGCGAGGATTACTATCANGCAAAAAACTGCTNNGCNACCAAGNACTAATTTTAAGNGCCANNAGCGGATNNTTGAAACCAGCTCGTCTGCAATNAGCANTAGAGGGGATCGAAATCGTTTTTCTAAATCCATGTCGTCTGACGAGACGTTAAAGCCATCCATANTTTAAGCCGGTTTGCCAAATTTTCGTCATGTTAGCCATCAACCACACGCTGATTTATGTGCAAGCAGAATTCGTGCCAAACCCTTCAAAAATATTATCTTTCAAGATTTGCCAAAATGCTACTTGCCTGAGTAAAACCTTTTGAAATGTTCTTGAATGCTACAATAACAAGTGCCAAGTAAGCTATCATGTGCGCTGACTGCTTTCAATTTTAAAGATATATCGAAAAAATGCGCCAGACAGGTAAAAAACTTATTGCTCAACTGAGCACTCGTGGGTTGATTGCACAGACATCTTCTGGTGGCTCGCTTGAGATTCACCTCGATGATCGTGTTGTGGCCTACTGTGGTTTTGACCCAACTGCGGAAAGTTTGCATATTGGGCACCTCGTTCCACTGTTGGTATTAAAACGCTTTCAAATGGCCGGACATAAACCAATAGCATTAATAGGCGGGGCTACGGGTATGATTGGCGATCCGAGTTTCAAGGCCAGTGAGAGAAGATTATTGTCTGAGAATCAAATTGGCGAATGGAGCGAAAAAATTAAAAGTCAAATTAGCAGGTTTCTCGAATTCGACGGAATCCAAAACAAAGCGATAGTTTTGAACAATCTCGAATGGGTAAAACCTCTCAGCGTACTAAATTTTCTCAGAGATGTAGGGAAGCATTTTTCAATAAACAACATGATTTCTAAAGAGTCGGTTAAGCAGAGAATTGCTCGCGAAGGAAGTGGCATCTCTTTCACTGAATTTTCATACTCGCTGTTACAAGCCTATGATTTTGCAGAGCTTTTTCGACGACATGGCTGCACTGTCCAGATTGGTGGAAGTGATCAATGGGGAAACATTGTTTCGGGTATTGACCTGTGTCGAAGACACCATCAAGCAGATTGTTATGGATTAACAGTGCCACTCATCACCAAGAGCGATGGAAAAAAATTCGGTAAAACCGAATCTGGAACGGTTTGGTTGGACGCCAAAAAAACGTCCCCTTACGCATTTTATCAATTTTGGTTGAATGTTGCCGATGATGATGTTTATAGATTCTTACGAATCTTCACTTTTATGCCGCTTGATGAAATCGATGCGATAGAAGATCGAGATTCAAAGTCGGCGGGACGACCTGAAGGGCAGCGGTTTTTGGCTCGTGAGCTAACGCGCCTAGTTCATGGGCAAGAGGGTCTCGCCGCAGCGCAGCAGATAACAGAATTGCTCTTTACCGGCCAGATTTCTGCCTTAAGTGAAGATGATTTCATTCAACTACTTCGAGATGGCATGCCTTCATCATCGCTCATGAATTCAGAAAAGCCTTTAACACAATCTTTGGTTGATTGCGGATTGGCTGGTTCTGGGAGAGAGATCAAAGATGCGTTAACACGAGGTGCTATTTCCATTAACGGCGAGACAAAAACCAGAGAGGATAATTTGCGAGCCAGTTCCATCTTTACTCCTGAAAAGGCATTTTTTGAAAAATACTTTTTAGTTCGTTTGGGCAAAAAGAAATATCATCTACTCTACTCGGATTGAGAAGTCCAAATGGCTCCCGATAAGTCCGTCTTTAAGTCATCAATTGCTCATAAGAATATCACTAGCAGCGTGGGTTGACTGAAACCGCTAACCTATTCGTTTGATTCACGACTATTTGAGCGAATATTTTCGCTTTAACTATTGACAAAAACGCAGCTATCGATACACTGGGCCACCCTCGTTTTTTACGAGAAGATCTTTAAAAACTTAATCAAGCAATGCGTGTGGGCACTTGCTGGCCAGATTGAGGTAGTAATCAATCGCAAGCAAGTGACTCATTAATTCATTATGAATTTAGTAGTTCAGTTTTGTGATGCCGAGATTTGAATGGTAAAGCAAGGTTACTGCGTAACCATTCCCTCTCCCACCAGTTGTAAGGGTGAGGTAAAAGATTAAACTGAAGAGTTTGATCATGGCTCAGATTGAACGCTGGCGGCAGGCTTAACACATGCAAGTCGGGCGAGAAAGCACTTCGGTGTGAGTAGAGCGGCGGACGGGTGAGTAAAGCTTGGGAATCTGCCTAGTAGTGGGGGATAACGTGTGGAAACGCACGCTAATACCGCATACGTCCTACGGGAGAAAGCAGGGGATCTTATGACCTTGCGCTATTAGATGAGCCCAAGTCAGATTAGCTAGTTGGTGAGGTAATGGCTTACCAAGGCGACGATCTGTAGCTGGTCTGAGAGGATGATCAGCCACACTGGGACTGAGACACGGCCCAGACTCCTACGGGAGGCAGCAGTG